>DATCGK010000087.1:0-2858 GCA_036508975.1 Candidatus Limnocylindrales bacterium | reverse complement strand
CGAGACGCCCCTCGCTGAGGGGAGTCTGAGCCGAGAAGCTCAACGGGACCTGGGATCTCGCAAACCCGGGTACCGCCGGTTGGACCCGATTCGGCTTCGGTTCGTCACTGTCGGCCCGGGGCCTCGAGCGGGGCCTAACGGGCGTCTCGTACGGTCGGCGCGCATGTAAAGGCACCCTGAGATCTTGCTAGGCGTCTTCGATCCCAGGACTGCCCCTTACGGGATTCGAATCCGCGTTGCCGCCTTGAAAAGGGGGGCGCGGGGCGGGGTGACGGTTCATGGGATCCCGCTCGCCGACCGAATCGATCGTCCGGGTAACGAGCGATCTGGTGCCGCGCGCCGGTCCTGACGGGACGCCGGGCGATGATCAGCCCACGGCCGCCGGCGGCGCGTAGCCGAGCCCGCGCAGGGCCTCGGCGATCTCGTCCAGGATCTCCGGATCGTCGATGGTGGCCGGCATCGTGTAGGGCTCCCCGTCGGCGATCTTGCGAATCGTGCCGCGGAGGATCTTGCCCGAGCGCGTTTTGGGTAAGCGATCGACGACCGCCGCGATCTTGAATGACGCGACCGCGCCGATCTCATGGCGCACGAGCTGGACGACCTCGCGGATGATGTCCGCGTGCGGTCGGTCGACGCCCGCTTTCAGGACCACGAGCCCTAGCGGCAACTGGCCCTTGAGCTGATCGGCGACGCCGACGGCCGCACACTCGGCCACGTCCGGGTGCATCGCCAGCACCTCCTCGACCTGTCCGGTCGACAGCCGGTGACCGGCGACGTTGATTACGTCGTCGGTGCGTGCCATCACGAACGGGTAGCCGTCCTCGTCGATGAAACCGGCATCGGCGGTCTGGTAGTACCCGGGATATTCGGCCAGGTAGGTCTCGTGAAAGCGTTGATCGGCGTTCCAGAGCGTTGGAGTCGCGCCTGGCGGCATCGGGAGCTTCACGACGAGCGCGCCGGTCTGGCCCGGGGGCATCTCGCTGCCGTCGTGGTCGAGTACCCGAAGATCCCAACCCGGGACCGCGCGGGTTGGCGAGCCGGCGCGGACGGGCAGGTGCTCGATGCCCAGACAGTTCGCGGCGACCGCCCACCCGGTCTCGGTCTGCCACCAGTGGTCGATCACAGGGATGCCGAGCTGCTCCTCGGCCCAGTAGAGCGTGGCCGGGTCGCAGCGCTCGCCCGCGAGGAAGAGGGCGCGCAGGCACGAGAGGTCGTACCTGCCGATGTAGCTGCCGTCGGGGTCCTGCTGGCGGATCGCGCGGAAGGCCGTCGGCGCCGTGAAGAGGGTGCTGACGCCGTAGTCGGAGATGACGCGCCAGAAGGCGCCGGGATCGGGGGTCCCGACCGGCTTGCCCTCGTAGAGCACGGTCGTGCAGCCGTGCAGGAGCGGGGCGTAGACGATGTAGGAGTGGCCGACGACCCACCCGACGTCGGACGCGGCCCAGTACACCTCCCCGGGGTCGACCCCGTAGATGTTGCGCATCGACCACGCCAAGGCGACGGCATGGCCGCCGTTGTCCCGCACGATGCCCTTCGGGTGCCCGGTCGTGCCCGACGTGTAGAGGATGTAGAGGGGGTCCGTCGCCGCGACCGCGACGCAGTCGGCCGGGGTGGCGGCCGCCATCGCGTCCTCCCACCAGATGTCCTGGCCGGGGATCATGTCCGCCTCGACTTGGTGGCGGTGCACGATGATGCACCGTTGTGGCGTGTGGCCCGCGGTCCGGATCGCCTCGTCCAAGAGTGGCTTGTACGGGATGAGCCGCCCGGGTTCGACGCCGCAGGACGCCGAGACGACCACCTTTGGCGTGGCGTCCTCGATGCGCCCGGCCAGCTCGTGCGCCGCGAAGCCGCCGAAGACCACCGAGTGGATGGCGCCGATGCGGGCGCACGCCAGCATCGCGATGACCGCCTCCGGGATCATCGGCATGTAGATGATCACGCGATCGCCCTTGACCACACCTTCGGCGGCGAGGGCCCCGGCGAAGCGGGCGACGGCGTCGCGAAGCTCGCGATAGGTATACGTGGCTGTCGTCTCGGCCACCGGCGAGTCGTAGATCAGCGCCAGTTGATCCGCCCGGCCGCGCTCGACGTGGCGATCGAGGGCGTTGTAGCACGTGTTCAGCCGGGCGCCACGAAACCACCGGTAGATCGGCGCTCCAGTGTCGTCCAAGACGCGGTTCCAGGGTTCCGTCCAGTCGATCGCTGCCGCGGCCTCGCCCCAGAACGCCTCCGGGTCGCGGAGTGACCGCGCATAGACCTCTTCGAACTGACCCCGCCGGGCGGGGGCGCCGTCTGCGCCGGGTCGGCTCACGCTTGCCATGGTGTCTCCTTCGTTGTTCCGCGACGGGCAAGACGCACGGCCAACGGGGGCGCGACGGGCTCAGGAACCCATCGGTCGTGCCGAATGCGACAATCGTCGACAAGGATACGCCTCGCTCGACGGCGACGGGTGGTGAGGCACGAACGGTTTGGCACGCGCACCAGGAGACGGCGCCGTCGGCACCGGCCGCGCCGGCGCTGTGGATGCAGCTACCAGATCCTGGTTCCCGGACCGGACCCGGGACGCACTCGCATGCTGACGGTCAGGGGCACGATCACCGAGGCCCGCGCCACCAAGCGGCGCCTACAGGCCCATGGACGCCCCGCCGCGGCGACCGATGAGCACGCCGATGAGCACGCCGATGAGCACGCCGATGAGATCCTCGACGCATTCGCCGCGCGCTACCTGCGTGCCAAGAGCGCGATCTTCTCTCCCCATACGATCAAATCCATCGAGACCGAGTACCGGCTGCGGATCGCTCCATCCTTGGGGCATCTGCGCTTGGGTGAGATCACCCGCGAGCGGATCGAGATCTGGC
>DATCGK010000086.1:0-4298 GCA_036508975.1 Candidatus Limnocylindrales bacterium | reverse complement strand
TGGGCGCCGTCGACGTCCACGAGGTGCACGATCCGCGCGCCCTGGACCACGAACTGCTCCGCGATCCGGTCCGGGCGGTCCGTGGGCGTGCCGATGCCGGCCGAGGCGCCGGGCCAGTACACGACCCGGGAGCGCCCCTTCACGACGTCGATGGCCGGGATGACGTCCATCGCGTCAGGCATCGCCCCGCAGCAGGCGGCGGTGGAACGTGATGGGCAGCGAGCCGTTGCGCAGCAGCGTGTCGTGGAAGGCCCCGAGCGAGAACGCGTCGCCACGGCGGCGCTGCTCCTCCTCGCGCAGGCCCAGGATCAGCACCTTGCCCAGCAGGTAGCTGAGCTGGTAGCCCGGCGTGTAGGTGTAGCGGCGGACCTCCGCCCGGGCGTTGGCGGTCTCGAACGAGGTGTGCTCCACGAGGAAGTCCGTGGCCGCCTCGGGTGTCAGCTCGCCGCGGTGCATCCGCACGTCCAGGATGATCCGGCAGGCACGCCAGATCGCGTCCGTGTACATCGCCGTCCGGAACGCCGGGCCCGCATCGAAGCCCTGCTCGCGCATCATCTGCTCGGAGTACATGCCCCAGCCCTCGACGAACTCGGTGGCGTCGGTGAGCATCCGGGTCAGGCTCGGGTGCCTCGCCGCGATCGCCAGCTGGAGGTGGTGACCCGGGTATGCCTCGTGGATGCTCGTGTTCGAGATCGAGGCCCGGTAGTGCTCCAGCATCGCGTTGGGGTCGTCGTCCACGGCCGGCGTGACGATGTACAGGCCGCGCTGGTCGGCGTCGAAGCGGGCGGGCGAGAAGTAGGCCGCGAACGGCATCACGCTCCGCAGGTATTCGGGCGTGGCGATGACCTCGATGGTCTCGTCGTCGGGGACGGTGGCCAGGTCGTGCTCGACCAGGTAGGCGCGGGACCGCGCCATGGCGTCCCGGTAGCCGTCCAGCGCCTCTTCGAACGTCGCTGGATGGTCGTGCTTGAGCCGGTCGATGACGGTGGCCAGGTCCGCGTCCGGGTCCAGCTCGCGAGCGGCCGCCCGGCGCGCCTCCAGGTTGAGGCGGAGCTGCTCGTGGCCGATCTCCAGGATGGCGTCCGCGTCCAGGTCGCCGAACGCCCGCAGGCGGACCATCTCGTCGTAGCGCTCGGTGCCCAGGGGCCAATCGTCCGTGCCGTGCTCGAGGGTCTCCCGGATCCACGCGCCGTGCGCCTCCAGCGAGACGTTGGCGGCATCGATCGCGCGATCCAGGCGGGCGAGTGCGCGCTCGTCGAGCACCGGCTCGGCGGCCGTCCGGACCTCGGCGAACAGCGACGGCAGGTCCGAGGCGTAGCGCGCCTCAGTCTGCTGCCAGGTGGCGACCTGCGGCCCGTTCGCGCGGGTCCGCGCGTCCTCGAGCCAGGCCGGCGCGGCCTCCAGGCGGTCCGTGATCCGCTCCAGGCGCTCGGCCAGGGGGGCTGCTCCGCGGGCGAACAGGAGGAACACAGCGTCGCCCAGGTCGCCGGCGGCGGTGGCGCGGCGCTCCCAGCGGCGCACCACGTCGCTCTCGAAGAGGGTGAGGCGCATGTTGTGCAGCTCGAGGTCCCGCTCGAACCGGGCCTCCCCGGACAGCGCGGCCGGGTCCAGGGCCTCGACCGCTGCCAGGTGCGCGCGCTCCAGGGCGATCTCGGCGAGCACCGCGTCCCGGCCCGCATCGCCCAGCCGATGGTCGTGCTCGTGGACCCCGAAGCTGGTCGCCAGGATCGGATTGTCCGCGAACACGCGCCGGACACGGGCCTCGACGAGGTCGTAGAAGCGCCCGTCCAGCGGGCCGGCGTCGGCCGCGGGGGCCGGTCGCGGGAGGTCCAGGCGCGTGACGGGGTGGGTCATCGTTCCTCCGGCGCCCGCGGGGTGGGGCGGGCGCCCGTGGTGGTACCGGTGGGGCCGGCCGGGCCGGTGGTCTCGATCGCCGTCAGACCGGGTTCACGGCGACGTCGTCGGCCGGGGAGTCGTCGGCCGGGGACGGGGGCAGGTTCCGGAGCACCTCCGCAGCCGCCGCAACCACCCGGTCCACGTCGGCGGCGGTGACCCCGAAGTGGGTCACGGCGCGGATCTGGCCATGCGCGTACGGGACGAGCAGCATCCCGCGCGCCTCCATGGCGGAGAGGAATGCGGCACGATCCCGCTCCACGCGGAACAGCACGAAGTTGGTCGGGAACCGGGCGGGATCCAGTGGCCCTGCCTCCGGCTGGGCCATGCCGCCGGGGCTGTGCACGCCGCTCAGCTCGGCCAGGCCCTCGGCCAGGCGGCGGGCATTGGCGTGGTCCTCCGCGAGACGGTCGATCATCCCCGCGTCGCCGTCCCGGAGGGCCACGAGGCCGGCCGCCGCCAGCACGCCGACCTGGCGCATCCCGCCACCGACGAGCTTCCGGGCGCGGCGGGCGCGGTCGATGAACGGGGCGGGACCGACCACGACGGACCCGATCGGCGCGGAGAGGCCCTTGGACAGGCAGAACGTGACGGTGTCGGCCGGAGCCGCAAGGTCCGCGGGGGCGACGCCCAGCGCGACGCACGCGTTGAAGAACCGGGCGCCGTCGACGTGGAGGGACACGCCGCGCTCGTGCGCGATGGCCGCGACCGTCCGCGTGTACTCGAGGGAGAGGGGCCGTCCGCCCGAATGGGCGTGGGTGTTTTCCAGGACGATCAGGCTGGTGGGCGGCTCGTGGTAGTCCGTGGGGTCCCGGAACGCCTCGACGATCTCGGCCGGGTCCATCGTCCCATCGGCGCGCTCCGCGAGGGCGCGGATCGTGGCGCCGGCTACGACGGCATGCCCGCCGGCCTCGTCCATCACCGTGTGGGTGGAAGCGCCGGCGATGGCCTCGTGGCCGCGCGGCAGGTGTGCGAGCAGCGAGACCAGGTTGCCCATGGTGCCGCTGGCGACGAAGAGGCCGGCTTCCTTGCCGAGGAGCCCTGCCGCGCGCGCCTCCAGGGCGTTGACCGTGGGGTCGTCGCCGAACACGTCGTCGCCGACCTCCGCGGCCGCCATCGCGCGGCGCATGGCGTCGGTCGGGTGGGTGACGGTATCGGAGCGCAGGTCGATGCGGGCCATGGCCCGGCGAGCATAGCGCGGGTCACGCACGCGGGTGGCAAACACGCTCGCGGCGCTCGTCATGAGGCGGTTCGCGAGGACCTGCCGCCGTTCGCGCGCGTCCTCGGCCGAGGTGGCAGCCCCGCAAGGTTCCCTGCTATCATCCGCCACCGGTCGTGGACCCGTGGTGTAGCGGCCCAACATGCCAGCCTGTCACGCTGGAGATCGCCGGTTCGAATCCGGTCGGGTCCGCCATCTTCCCGTGATTCCCCGCACGCCCCGTCCGCCCGCCCGGACGGGGCGTTCCTCTTCCGTCGGGTACGCTTCACGTCGTGAGCGCTCGAGACCCCGGCTTCGATCCCCGCCGCCAGCACCCTCGCAGCGGC
The DNA here is from genome assembly GCA_036508975.1 of Candidatus Limnocylindrales bacterium. GTDB lineage: Bacteria > Chloroflexota > Limnocylindria > Limnocylindrales > CSP1-4 > CAIXZV01. Next base: position 860 of record DATCGK010000086.1, on the reverse strand, counting down.
GCACGCCCGGCCTCGGCCGCGGCGGCTGCACCCGCCCGCTCGGCCTGGCGCCTGCCCGCGCTGGCCACGGTCGCGCTGGTGCTCGTCGTGGGCATCGGGTTCGGTGGCGGCCTGCTCGGCATCGGGCCGGGTGGTGCGAGCCCCGCGGCTCCGGGCGCCGTGGGGGCGGCGACGGGGGCGCCGGATCCGGGCTCCACGGCCATCGTTGCGGCATCGTCCTCCGGCACCGGGTCTGGTGATCCCGCTGCCACCCAGGCGCCCTCCTCGGACCCGGGTGCCCAGCCGTCGCCGACCGCCGCGGCCGTTGCGGCGGCCCCTGTGCTCGCGGACGTGGCGATCGTGCCGGTCACGCAGTTCCGCACCGGGCGCGTGGGCGCCAGCTCCGCGGACGTCAAGGGCATCGCCGCCGGCAGCTCCCCGTACAGCGCGCTCGTGCTGGTGGAGCGCGACGCGGACGCGATCCTCGCTGCGCTGGGCGTGAAACGGGCATCCCTCGGCACGCACCTGGTCACGTTCCCGTCCGCAAAGGAGCTCTCGGCAGATCTCGCGCAGCACCGCACCCGCCTTGGGTTCCTCCGGGCGGACGAGGTCACCGCCTCCGTCCGCGCGCTTGCCTGGGGCGCCAGCGCACTGTTCGGCGTGGGGCGCGTCGGCTCGCTGGGCGGCTGGAAGCTGACCGCGCGCCTCGAGGTCCCAAACGGCAGCACGCCCGCCTACGATCCGGGCAAGGCCTGGACCCTCGTCGCCGGGGGCGACATCATGCTCGACCGCGGTGTCTCGCTCGCCATCAAGGGCGCCAAGGCCGGCGCGGACTTCCCGTTCAACGGCGGCACCGTGGCCATCACCGGCCACTGCAGGAA
>DATCGK010000085.1:0-3323 GCA_036508975.1 Candidatus Limnocylindrales bacterium | reverse complement strand
TGGGCCCACGCCCGCGCCCGCCGGCTCTCCCGATCAGACGGTCGCGCCTGCCCAGCCCGCCGAGCTCCCGCCGCCGACGCCGGCCTGCCCGGCCCCGGCGGTCGCGGCCCGCGTCCCGGACGTGACGGTCGCGGCACCCGCGGGCGCGCCGGTCCCGGCGACCAGGGGCTCGTCGACACTGATGACCTGCTCCACCACCGGCACGGAGGACGCTGTTCCAGCCGATCCCCTCGAGGTGGTCGCCGCGCACCCGGGCGACCACCTCACCCTCGCCCTGCCGGTGGGCTGGGGCTTTCTCCGCTGGGAGGGTTCGGACCGCCGCGTTGCCGGCGAGGGCGCCAACGCGTGGCCGCCGGTCGACGTGGCGGGCCTGCCGCCGCGGATCGAGGTCCCGGTGCCGGACCGGCAGGGCCACCGATCGCCGCCTACAGCCTGTGGATCGCCAGCGCGGACGGCCGAACCGTTGGGCAGATCGAGATCCTCGTTCGCGTCAGCGTCAGCTGAGTGCGGCAGCGCACACGGATGAAGTGTTGGCTATTCGTGCGTACATCGACGCATTTCACTTCATGAAACAGCCTGCCTGCCGAGGCCGACGGTAACTAGTCGGCGGCTAAGTGATCTTAGGCGCGACGCCCGCGGACCCTCCGCCGCGTCCCTCGAAAGCGCTCGGCCCTTGCGCTTCGGGCGGACCTGGCCGACTGTGGTGGCCACGACACACGAAGGAGGCTCCAAGTGGAGTGGGTCACTCGCGAGCACCCGCACACCGATCGGATCGCTTGTCCCTGGCTGATTCGCCGGTTCATCGACAAGGAGGCGGTCATCACCTACGTCCCGCGCGACGAGGTCCTGCGCTACGCCGTGCGCACCGGGGCCATCAGCTTCGACGCCCCCGGCGCCCGCTACAGGCACCGCGACGGCCTATGCTCGTTCGAGGTGATCGCGGAGGACTACGACCTGCTCGGTGATGCCGCGCTCGCCCTCGTCGCGAAGGTCGTGCATGGTGCAGATGTGAGCGCGGACGCGGACATCACGCCGCAGAGCCGCGGGCTCGAAGCGATCGCGCGCGGGTTCATGGACCTCGGCTTGTCCGACCAGGAGCAGCTCGCGCTCGAATTCCCAGTCTATGACGCCCTTTACGCGTGGGCGAAGCGACAGATCCCTGCCTGAGTGCGGCAGCAAGGTGTGACGTACTGTGCCCAATTCGTGCGGGAAACTGCCGGTTTGGCCTGACAAGCTGGCCTGTCCACCGAGGCGTACAGCGGCCCATCGCACGACTGGTCGATCAAGCGCCGATACCGACATCACGACGGCGACGCCAGCACACTGCCGCAGCCGTCGACGTCCAGTCCGCGGACGAACGTCCAAGTCATGGGGCACCCCACGCCGGGGCTCCTACGGATGGCATGAGTACTCGTCCCGCCGGTACAGCATGTAGCCGACCATCACGACCATCATCGCCGCGTGGTACGTGGAAGCCAGCACCGCCGCGGCGATGAGCCCGAGCCCCGCCGCTGCGGCGAGCGCGGCCGCGGGCGCGGCCATCACGGCCGACATCTCGACGACCGCCCGCCGGCGGTGGCCGCGGTAGGCCATCCAGAGGGCCATCGGCAGCGTCATCTCCACGGCCATCACGAGCATCGTCACACCGGGCGCCGCCGAGCGGAGGTCCGGGTACCCCAAGGCGCCCGCGAGCACGGCCGTCGGGTAGGAGAGCACGTGCATGCCCAGCATCATGGCGATCATCATCTCGACGAGGTGCCCGGCCCACTGCTCCCAGGGCGACGACCGGGCCCCCTCGATCGGGAGCTCGGGGACGATGCCGTGCACGGCCGCAGTCACCCCGGCCGGATCGTGCGCGTTCCCAGGCACAAGTTGCTCCTTCCCGTCCGCGCCAACGCCGACGCAAGCCGCCCCGCCCGGGCGGCTACATCGACGCGGTGAAGCCGACCGCAAGGAACGTCTCGGGGTCGTCTCCGAATTCGAGGAAGCAGCCCTTGCCGCAGAACACGTACTCACGGCCCTCGTAGTTGCGCGCGAGCCCCTTGGCGCGGGCCTCGGCCCCGTCCACGGTCATGCCGCAGACAGGATCCTCGTTGGGGGCGACGGTACGGTGCTCGGCCATGTCAATCTCCTTGCTCGATGGTTGGTGTCAGCTGGCAAGCCTGACCGCCGGCGACCTCGCAGATCCCAGTTCAGGATGCGGACGGGGCGGTGGCCGGACGCGGCAGGGACCCCGTCGCCGTCTCCCGGACCTCGAACCGGCGCAGGCGCAGGGCGTTCGACACGACGGTCACCGACGAGAGCGCCATCGCGGCGGCGGCGAAGATCGGGTCGAGCAGCATCCCGTTGATCGGGTAGAGCAGGCCCATCGCGATCGGGATCAGGATCACGTTGTAGCCGAACGCCCAGAACAGGTTCTGGCGGATGTTCCGCATCGTGGCGCGGGACAGCGCGATCGCAGTCACCAGGCCGCGCAGGTCGCCCGACATGAGCGTCACCCCGGCGGACTCCATCGCGACATCGGTCCCGGTGCCCATCGCGATGCCCACGTCGGCCGAGGCCAGGGCCGGCGCGTCGTTGACGCCGTCGCCCACCATGGCCACGATCTTGCCCTCGGCCTGGAGGGCCTTGACCGCCGCCGCCTTGCCGTCGGGACGGACGTCCGCGACGACGCGGTCGATCCCCACGGAGCGGCCGATGGCCTCGGCGGTGCGGCGGTTGTCGCCGGTGAGCATGGCCACCGTGATGCCCAGGCGCCGCAGCTCGGCGACGGCCTCGGCGGACCCCGCCTTGAGCGTGTCGGCGATGGCGATGACGCCCGCGGCCCGGCCGTCGATCGCGGCGAACACGGGGGTCTTCCCGTCCGCCGCGAGCGCATCGGCTGCCGGGACCAGTGCAGCCACGTCGATGCCCTCGGCCTCGAGGAAGCCCGGCCGCCCGACCAGCACGCGGCGCCCTGCGACCATGGCCGCGACCCCGCCCCCCGCGGTGGCCAGGAAGTCCGTCGCGTCACCCAGGGCCAGCCCGCGCGTGTCCGTGGCCTCGCGCACGATCGCATCGGCGAGCGGGTGCTCGGAGCCGCGCTCCGCCGCCGCGACCAGGGCGAGAAGCTCGTTCTCGTCGGGGGCTCCCGCGGCCCGCACGATGTCGGTGACCCGGGGCTTGCCCTCGGTGAGGGTGCCGGTCTTGTCGAGGACGACGGCCTTCACCGAGCCGAGCCGCTCGAGCGCCTCGGCGTTGCGGAACAGGATCCCGTTCTCGGCGCCCTTGCCGGTGCCGACCATGATCGAGGTGGGGGTGGCCAGGCCCAGCGCGCAGGGGCA
>DATCGK010000084.1:0-5983 GCA_036508975.1 Candidatus Limnocylindrales bacterium | reverse complement strand
GCTCGTCTCCAACTTCCTCGCCCGCCAGATCGAGATCCTCGAGCTCAAGGGGAAGATCCAGAGCGAGGTCAAGTCCGAGATGGACAAGACCCAGCGCGAGTACATCCTCCGCGAGCAGCTCAAGGCGATCCAGCGCGAGCTGGGCGAGGACGACCCCCAGCAGGCCGAGATCAACGAGCTTCGCGAGAAGGTCGAGTCCTCCGGCATGCCCGAGGAGGTCCTCGCCCGGGCGATCAAGGAGATCGACCGGATGAGCCGCATCCCGTCGGCCTCCCCCGAGGTCGGCGTGATCCGGACGTACGTGGACTGGCTCGTCTCGCTGCCGTGGACCACCTCCACGCAGGACCGTCTCAACATCAAGGAGGCGGCCCAGATCCTGGACGAGGACCACTACGGCCTGGAGAAGGTCAAGGAGCGCATCCTCGAGTACCTCGCCGTGCGCAGCCTCGCGGACACGATCCGCAGCCCGATCCTCCTCTTCGTGGGTCCTCCGGGCGTGGGCAAGACGAGCCTCGGCAAGAGCATCGCCAAGGCGATGGGCCGCAAGTTCGTGCGCATGAGCCTGGGCGGCATCCACGACGAGGCCGAGATCCGCGGCCACCGGCGCACCTACATCGGCGCGCTGCCCGGCCGGATCATCCAGAGCGTCAAGACCGCCGGCACGAACAATCCCGTGTTCATGCTGGACGAGGTGGACAAGATCGGCATGGACTTCCGGGGAGACCCGTCGTCCGCGCTGCTCGAGGTCCTGGACCCGGAGCAGAACTTCAGCTTCCAGGACAACTACCTCGAGGTCCCGTTCGACCTCCGGAAGGTGCTGTTCGTCGCCACCGCCAACCTGCTCGATCCCATCCCGGCCGCCCTGCGCGACCGGATGGAGATGATCCAGCTGCCCGGCTACACCCAGACGGAGAAGGTGGAGATCGCCCGCCGGTTCCTGGTCCCGAAGCAGATGGAGAACCACGGGCTCAAGGCCAAGCACATCGAGGTGACCCAGGAGGCGCTCGTCGAGCTCGTCCAGGCGTACACCCACGAGGCCGGCGTCCGGAACCTCGAGCGCGAGCTCGCCAGCGTGATGCGCAAGGTCGCGCGCCAGGTGGCCGAGGGCCGCAAGCGCAAGACGGTCGTCGACATCAGGAAGCTCAACGTGTACCTCGGACCACCGCGGTTCGAGTACGGCGAGCTGGAGGCCGAGGACCAGACCGGCAGCGCCACGGGCCTCGTCGTGACCGAGGTCGGTGGAGACGTCGTCGCCATCGAGGTCACCCTTATGGAGGGCAAGGAGGACTTCATCCTCACCGGCCAGCTGGGCGAGGTGATGCGTGAATCCGCGCGGGCGGCGCTGTCCTGGATCCGGACGCACGCCTCGGAGCTCGGCATCGAGCGCGAGGTGTTCGAGCGGCACACCATGCACATCCATGTCCCCGCCGGGGCCACCCCGAAGGACGGTCCGTCGGCCGGCGTGACCATGGCCACCGCGATGGTCTCCGCCCTGACCGGGATCCCCGTCCGCAAGGACGTGGCGATGACCGGCGAGATCACGCTCCGCGGCCGCGTCCTCCCCATCGGCGGGCTCAAGAGCAAGATCCTCGCCGCTCACCTCGCCGGCGCCGGCATGGTCATCCTGCCCAGGAAGAACGAGAAGGACCTCCGGGACATCCCGGAGGAGATCCGCAAGCAGCTCAAGCTGGTCCTCGCCGACAACATGGACCAGGTCCTCGAGGCCGCCCTCCGCCGGCGCCCGAGGCCGCTCGCACCGGTGACCACGACGGTCGGTGGCGGGGGCAGCGGGCCCAAGGCGGGCGGCACGCACCGCGTCCGCACCCCGTTCCCGCCCGCCGACCAGCCCCAGGTCGTCGTGCAGGGCACTCGCTAGCACAGGCCGACGACGTGTCGCCGTCCGGACGTTCGAGGCGAAGGCGACCGGGAGGACCGGAGCGAGCGCACACGGACGTGCGCGAGCGACGACCGCACCGGGCAACGCACGCAGCGGGTGTCCGGACGGCGACCCTCGAACACGGTGCGTACTGATGGAGTACCGCGACTACTACAAGATCCTGGGCGTCCCTCGCTCGGCCACGCAGGCCGAGATCAAGAAGGCGTTCCGGAAGCTCGCGCGTGCGCACCACCCGGACCAGAATCCCGGCGACGCGACCGCCGAGCGGCGGTTCAAGGACGTCAACGAGGCGAACGCGGTCCTGTCCGACCCGGAGAAGCGCAGTCAGTACGACACCCTCGGGGCCAGGTGGGACCAGTACCAGAGCGGCGGCGGGGCGCGTGGCGGCCCGGACCCGTTCGGGCCCGGCGGCCCGTTCGCGGGCTGGGGGACCGGCGGTGCCGGCGGATCCGGGAGTCAGGCGGGCAACGTCCACTACGAGTTCCGGACCGCGAGCGGGGGAGATTCCGGCTTCTCGGACTTCTTCCGGATGTTCTTCTCGGGCGCGGCCGCGGGAGCAGCCGGCGGCCCGGGCGGCAGGGGCGGCAGGGGCGGCCAGCGCGATGCCACCGCGGAGCGGGCCGCCCGGCGGGGTGCGGGTGCGGGCCCGTCGTTCGAAGACATCCTTTCGGGGATGGGCCTCGGCGGCGCCGGCGGGGCGGGAGCGGCCGGCGCATCCGGGGCTGCGTCCGGACGTACCCACATCAGGACTGCCCCGCAGCCCGAGCCGACGCCGAGGACCGATGAGCTGGAGGCGACCGCGGAGCTGACGCTCGAGGAGGCATTCCACGGCACCACCCGCCTGGTCGGGATCGAGGGCAAACGCTACGAGGTCAAGCTGCCGCGTGGCGTGGACACCGGCAGCCGAGTCCGCCTCTCCGGCAAGGGACCAGGTGGGCGCGACGTCGCGGTCATCGTCCGGGTCCTGCCCCACCGCGTGTACACCCGTCGCGGCGCCGACCTGGAACGGGAGCTCCAGGTCACCCTCGAGGAGGCTCTCCTGGGCGCGGAGATCCCGCTCGCCACGCTCAAGGGCCGGATCCTGCTCACGATCCCGGCCGGGACCCAGCCCGGGCGGACGATCCGCCTCAAGGGCCAGGGCATGCCGAAGATGAAGGACGAGGGTGCCGGGGACCTGTACGTCAAGGTCCGTGTCGTGCTCCCGTCCGCCCTCGACGAGCCGGCGACCGCCGCCGCCCGGACGTTCCTCAACCTCGTCCACCAGCCAGACCCCCGGGCCACCTGACCCCGGACCACCGGATACGCGACCCATGCAGCTCGACCGTTTCACCGAGAAGGCCCAGGAGGCCATCGTCGCCGCCCAGCAGCTCGCCGAGCGGTTGCAGAGTCCCGTGCTGGACGCGGAGCACCTGCTCGCGGCCCTCGTGGACCCCGACGACGGCATCCCCGCCGAGACCCTGCGGCGCCTGGGGGTGGACCTGGCCTCCTTCCGTGGCGAGATCGCGGCGATCCTCGCCCGTCGCGCCCGCGTCCAGGGTGGCTCGCTGACGCTGGATGCCCGGGCGAAGAAGATCATCGAGCATGCCCAGGGCGAGGCTCGCCGGCTGGGCGACGAGTACACCTCCACGGAGCACCTGCTCCTGGGCGTGGTCGAGTCGGGCGGCGAGGCCCAGGCGCTGCTGGAGCGTCACGGCGCCGGCCGGGCGGCGATCCTCGGCGCACTCCAGACCGTACGCGGCAGCCAGCGCGTGACCAGCGCCAACCCCGAAGGCACCTACCAGGCGCTGGAGAAGTACGGCCGGGACCTCACCGCGGAGGCCCGTGCCGGCAGGCTGGACCCGGTGATCGGCCGCGACGAGGAGATCCGCCGCGTCATCCAGGTCCTGTCCCGCCGGACCAAGAACAACCCCGTCCTCATCGGCGAGCCGGGTGTCGGCAAGACCGCCATCGCGGAGGGCCTCGCCCAGCGCATCGTCCGCGGCGACGTCCCCGAGACGCTCAAGGACAAGCGCGTGATCTCGCTCGACCTCGGCGCGATCATCGCCGGCTCCAAGTTCCGCGGCGAGTTCGAGGAGCGCCTCAAGGCGGTCCTCAAGGAGATCAAGGACAGCGAAGGCCGCGTGATCCTGTTCATCGACGAGCTCCACACGGTGGTGGGCGCCGGAGCGGCCGAGGGCGCGATGGACGCGTCGAACCTGCTCAAGCCGATGCTGGCCCGCGGTGAGCTGCACACGATCGGCGCCACCACGCTGGACGAGTACCGCAAGCACATCGAGAAGGACGCGGCCCTGGAGCGACGCTTCCAGCCCGTCGTCGTGGACCAGCCGACGGTGGAGGAGACGATCTCGATCCTGCGCGGCCTCCGCGAGCGCTACGAGGTCCACCACGGCGTCCGGATCACGGACTCCGCGCTGGTCGCGGCCGCCACGCTGTCCAACCGCTACATCACCGAGCGCTTCCTGCCCGACAAGGCGATCGACCTGGTCGACGAGAGTGCCAGCCGGCTCCGGATGGAGATCGATTCCATGCCGATCGAGCTTGACGAGCTGGAGCGACGCCGGATCCAGCTGGAGATCGAGCGCGAGGCGCTGCGCAAGGAGACCGACGACGCGTCGAAGACCCGGCTGGGCGTCCTCGAGAAGGAACTCGCCGAGCTCGGCGAGCAGTCCGGCGCCATGAAGCAGCGCTGGGAGGCGGAGAAGTCGGCCATCGCGGCCCTGCGCGCCACCAAGGTGGAGATCGAGCAGCTCGCGGTCCGGATCGAGCAGGCGGAGCGGGAGGCGGACTATGGCCGCGCCGCGGAGCTCAAGTACGGCAAGGCGGGCGAGCTGGCAGAGCGGATGAAGGTCCAGGCGGCGGCGATCGCAGCACTCCAGGGCCCGGGCGCGCTGCTCAAGGAGGAGGTCACCGCGGACGACATCGCGGAGATCGTGGCGGCCTGGACCGGGATCCCGGTCACGCGCCTCATGGAGGGCGAGCTGGAGAAGCTGGTCCACATGGAGGAACGCCTCCACGGGCGGGTCGTGGGCCAGGACGAGGCGATCGAGGCCGTGGCGGACGCCGTCCGCCGGGCTCGCGCCGGCCTGGGGGACCCGCACCGGCCGATCGGCTCGTTCCTGTTCCTCGGGCCCACCGGCGTGGGCAAGACGGAGCTCGCACGGGCCCTTGCCCAGTTCCTGTTCGACGACGAGCAGGCGATGGTCCGGATCGACATGAGCGAGTACATGGAGAAGTTCGCTGTGTCGCGGCTGACCGGCGCGCCTCCCGGCTACGTGGGGTACGACGAGGGCGGCCAGCTGACCGAGGCCGTCCGGCGGCGCCCGTACCAGGTGGTGCTGTTCGACGAGATCGAGAAGGCCCACCCGGACGTGTTCAACGTGCTGCTCCAGGTCCTGGAGGACGGCCGGCTGACCGATGCGCAGGGGCGCACCGTGGACTTCCGGAACACGGTCGTGATCATGACCAGCAACGTGGGCAGCGCCCAGATCGGGTCCGTTTCGGCCCGGCCGGGCGAGAGTGCCTACGAGTCGATGAAGCGCCAGGTCACCGATGCCCTGCGGGCGCAGTTCCGGCCGGAGTTCCTCAACCGGGTCGACGAGATCATCGTCTTCCACGCCCTGACGGACGCGGAGCTGGGCGCGATCGCCGAGCTGCGCCTGGCGGAGCTGGTGACCCGGATCGCGGCCAACGACCTCACGCTGGAGGTGACGCCGGCGGCCAAGTCGCTGATCGTGCGCGAGGGCACCGATCCGGCGTACGGGGCGCGGCCGCTCAAGCGGACGATCCAGAGGCTGGTCGAGAACCCCTTCGCCCGGGCGCTCCTGGCAGGGACGTTCCGCCCGGGGGACACGGTCATCGCGGACGCGGACGCGGTGTCCGGCACGCTCGTCTTCTCGACCGCGTCCAGCACGGTCGTGGCCGAGGCCGGCGACCGGCGCGACGCCCGCACCCCGGCCGACGGAGGCGCGGTGGACGAGGACGCCGAGGCCGGCCGCTCCGCGTTCGACCTCCCGTCCCTCGACGAGGCCAAGGGTCCGAACCGCGGCGGCCTGGTCAACTAGGCCGGCCCGGCAGAGCACGCGGGAC
>DATCGK010000083.1:0-7450 GCA_036508975.1 Candidatus Limnocylindrales bacterium | reverse complement strand
GCCGCCATCGCCGTGTCGAGCCAGGGTGAGACGGTGGTGGCCGTCGACGGAAGCGGCCATCCCCTGGGACCCGCGATCGTGTGGCTGGACAACCGGGCGACGGCAGAGGCGCGCGTCCTCGCCGAGCGCTTTGACGAGGCGCTCGTCTACGACCGGACGGGAGTGCCGGTGGTGAACCCCACCTGGACCGCCGCCAAGCTGCTCTGGTGGCGCGCCCACGAGCCCGAGCTGTTCCGGGAGGCTGCCCGCTTCCTGCTGGCCGGGGACTTCGTGGTCCACCGGCTGACCGGCCGCTTCGTGACCGACGGCTCCGCTGCCTGCACCACGCTCCTCCTCGACATCCGGGGCGGTGGCTGGTGGCCGCCGATGCTGGAGGCCGTCGGCGTCGACGCGGCGCGGCTGCCGGAGATCGCGCCCCCCGGGTCTGTGGTCGGGGTGCTGACCGCGGCCGCGGCCGCGGAGCTGGGCCTGCCCGCGGGCATCCCGATCGTGGCCGGCGGCATGGACCAGGGCGCCGGCGCCGTTGGCGTGGGGAACGCGGTCCCGGGCGTGATCTCGGAGAGCACCGGCGGCGCCCTGACAGTCCAGGCGTCGGTGGACCACCATGGCGGGGATCCGAGCCGGCAGACCCCCGTCTATCTCCACTCCGCACCCGGTCGCTATCTCTACTGCCCGGTCTGCCCCACCGGTGGCATGGCCCTGACCTGGTTCCGGGACCACCTCGGCGAGGCCGAGGTGGCGGCGTCCGCGATGTCCGGGCGCAGTGCCTACGACCTCCTCACGGAGCTCGCGGCGACCGCGCCGGCGGGCTGTGACGGCCTGACGATGCTGCCGCACCTGGCCGGTGCCTTCAGCCCGGAGTACGTTCCCGAAGCGCGCGGGGTCTTCGCCGGCCTCACGCTGGCCCACGGCCGGGCGCACATGGTTCGCGCGGTGCTCGAGTCGGTGGCCTTCATGTTGCGCAGGAACCTGGAGCTTCTCGCGACCGCCGGCGCCCCGGCCGCCGAGATCCGGTCCCACGGCGGCGGCGCCCGGAGCCCGCTGTGGAACCAGGTCAAGGCCGACGTCTGCGGCGTGCCGGTCGTCACCCTCGAGGGCGAGGACGCGGCCGTCCGCGGCGATGCGATGCTGGCGGGCGTGGCCATCGGCGTGTTCCCCGACCTCGCGGCCGCCGGAGCGGCGATGATCCACGCGCAGGCGCGGTACGAGCCGGACCCGGCCAACCGAGCCGTCTACGACGAGGCCTACGACCGCTACGTGCGGCTGTTCGACGCCCTCCGGCCGCTGTTCGAGCGGCCCGGGCACCGCGGTTGATCCATCCACCCAGAGCGATCCAGACAGACAGGACCAGGAGGCACCCAGTGGCGGTGAAGGCGAAGATCGGCGTCCTCGTGATGGCGCTGCTCGAGGACGACTACAACAAGACGGCCCACATGCGACCCGCGGCGACGGCGGCCGCGCAGGAGATCGCGGACACCTTCGCCCAGTGGGGCGAGGTGGTCCACGCCGGCCTCGTGGAGGAGGAGTCCCAGGCCGCGGCTGCCGCGCGGCTGTTCAACGCTGCGGACGTCGACCTGATCGTGGCGATGGAACTCGCCTACACGAAGGGTCTCGTTCCGGCCCGCGCGCTCCTCGACACTACCGCACCCGTCCTCGTCTGGAACGCGCAGAAGATCCGCCGCCTGGCCGAGGACGACGGTTTCGACGTCGTGATGCTCAACAGCGGCATGGCCGGCATGCCGGAGCTCACCGCGGTCCTGCTCCGGACGGACCGGGAGTTCGCCCTCGTCACCTCCCTGTTCGACGACCCCGACGGTCAACGCCGTGTCCGGGAGGTCATCGCTGCCGCCGCCGTCCGCCGCCGCCTGAAGGACGCGCGGGTCGCGCTCGTCGGCCACCACTTCGAGGGCATGACGGACCTGATGTTCGACGGGCTGTCGATGCGCCAGGAGATCGGCCCGGTGGTCTGGCCGGTGGAGCCCGAGAAGTTCGCCGTCCGGTTCGGCGAGATCCCGCAGGCCGACGTGGACGAGCTCATGGCCGCCGAGCGGGCGAAGTACACGGTCGAGATGGAGCCCGCCCTGTTCGAGCGCTCCGTCCGGTTCGCGCTGGCGCTGGAGTCGGTGACCAGGGAGCAGGGCTTCGACGCGTTCACCGCCTTCGACCAGGTCTGGCTCACGGACCCGCGCGTCGGGCTCATCCCAAGCTACGGCACAGGACGGCTGTGCGAGATCGGGATCCCGGCGGCGCCGGAGGGCGACGTCAACACCGCAGTCGCGCAGCTGATCCTCCAGGAGCTGGCGGGCCAGGCGACGACTCTCGAGAACTACGTCGTGGACTACGACAGCCAGGCGGTGATGTTCTCGCACGACGGCCACGGCAACCCGGCGCTCGCCACGCCCGGCGCGGTCAAGGTCAAGCACTCCATCTACTACTCGGGCGTCCACGGTTTCGGCGCCGGCTTCGAGTACGCCTACGAGCCCGGGCCGATCACCAACCTGGCGCTGATCACCACCGGCTACGGCCAGTGGCGGTTCGTCATCTCCGAGGGAGAGCTCCTGCCGTTCCCCCCGAGGTCGATCTCGGCCCCGCAGACCCTGTTCAGGCACGACACCCTGGACATCGCCGCGTGGTGCGACGCGTGGCTGCGGGCCGGCGCGACCCACCACATGGGCGCGGCGCGGGGCCGCTGGACGCCACAGCTCCTGCACCTGGCGCGGATGCTGGGCATCGAAGCCGTCGTCGTCTGACCGTGAGCACCGGGCCGCAGATCCGGCCGCCGGTCTTCGAGATCGGCCTCAAGGGCTACTGCTGGGGCGCGGATGCGGTCCGGCTGGCCATCGAGGCCGACCGGCTGGCCGAGCGCCTGGGGGTGAGCGTGGTGTTCAACGCACAAGCGGTGGACATCCCGGCGATCGCGGCCGCCACCGGCCACCTCCTGGTCTTCGCCCAGCACATGGACCCGTTGCCGCCGGGTCGCGGCGTGGGCGGGGTCCTGGCGGAGGCCCTGCGTGAGGCGGGCGCCGTCGGCACGCTGCTCAACCATTCCGAGAGGCGGATGACGCTCGGCGACCTCTCGCGCGCCGTGGCCCGGGCGCGCGAGACGGGGCTCGGTACGCTCGTGTTCGCCGACTCGCCGCGCGAAGCGGCGGCCCTGGCGCAGCTGGGTCCCGACATCATCCTGGCGGAGCCGCCGGAGCTGATCGCCACCGGCCGCTCGGCCGGCGCCGTGATGGCCGAGTTCGTGGAGGAGACCCTCGCCCAGGTGCGAGCGATCGACCCCGCGATCCTCGTGATGAGCGGTGCGGGCGTCAACACCCCCGCGGATGTGGCCGGCATGGTCCGGCTCGGCCTGGACGGCACGGGCTCGTCCAGCGGGATCCTGAAGGCGGACAACCCCGTCCGCGTGATGCACGAGATGCTGGAGGCGCTCGCCGGCGCCTGGGAGGAACGACACCGATGACCGCCCACCACGCCACCGTCAAGGTTCACAGCCCGCTGCACAAGCCCGGCTTTCACGACGTCACCGCAGACGCCATCGCGGCCGTGACGGCGGCCGGGATCACGACCGGGATCCTGAACGTGTACTCCCAGCACACGACGTGCTCGGTCCTGATCCAGGAGGAGTCGATGGACCAGACCCTGGATGGCGTGGAGCTCCTCCTCCAGGACATGGTCAACGCCCTCACCGGGCTGTTCCCCACGTGCCGCCACGAGGGCCAGTACCTGCACCCGGGCCCGAAGCACCTGGCGTACGCCACCGGCCACGGCGAGGAGGGCTGGTGGAGCCTGAACACGGACGCGCACCTTCGGTCGGTGCTGCTCGGTCGGTCGGAGTCGATCCCCGTGGTTGACGGGCGCCCGGAGCTGGGCGAGTTCGGGAGGATCTACTTCGCCGATTTCGACGGCATGCGCCAGCGCGACCGGACGGTCCACTTCATGGTCGTGGGGGAGTAGGACTCGCCTCCCGGTCCCGGAGCGCCTCGATCGCGGCGCCCCACGCCGCCTCGTCGCCGAGCGGCGCAAGGCGGGCGACCGCCATCTCCACCTGGCGCATGCACCGGTCGCGCCAGACCCCGCTCTCGATGAACGCCCTGTGGCCTGCCTCCGAGCGAAGGTCTGCGCCGATCAGCTCGCGGCATGACGAGGTACCGAACTCGACCTCGAACGCCGCCAGCAGGTCCGCTGTCACGAGCCGCGCGGCCTGCTTGGCGGCGCGGTGGTCGGGGATCCGCCGCTCGGCGAGCGTCCCCACGGCCAGCGCCGCGCCGGTGACCGCCCCGCAGGTCCCGCCGCTGTAGGCGATCCCGCCGTTGAGCGCCATCGCGGCGGACGAATCGGCCGCGTCGGGCAGGTCGAACGCCTCCTTGAGCACGACAAACGCCGTCTCGGCGCAGCCATACAGGTTGCGGCCGTCGAGGAACAGCTCGCGGGCCCGATCGATCGCAGCGCCCGCTCCGCCGGCGTCGAGCGTCCGATCGCTCGTCATCGCTTGTCGCCCGTGAGCGCCATCTCCCAGGCCGCGGTGGGCGGCAGGTGGCGCGAAGGCTGCATCGCCCCGGCCAGGCCGCCCATCCCGTGGGCGATCTCCGGCAGCCCGAATTTCGCGTCGGGCGTGGCGATCCGGATGTCGGTCAGCATGAGCAGGTACTCCAGCCCCCGGCCCAGGCACCAGCCACGGACGGCGCCGATGACCGGCTTGGTCCGTTCGAGGCGCAGGACGTCGTCGGCCCACTCGAAGCTGTCCGTGCGTGCCGCGACGTGGGCGGGAGACAGGGCCGTGAGCAGGTCCGCCACCCTGTCGCCGGTCACCGGGTCCTCGGACTTGATGTCGTCGCCTGCGCTGAAGGCTCGCTCGCCGGCTCCGGTCAGGATCCCCACCTTCAGGTCCGGATCCGCGAGGAAGTCGACCAGCGCCTCGTGTATCTGGTGGTGGATCGCGCCCGTCAGCGGGTTCACCTTCCCGTTGCGGAGGGTGAAGGTGGCGACGGGTCCGGCCTTGACGTAGTCGATGGTCACGTGAGCCTCCGTGTTCCGGGCGCGGGCTCAGATGCCCACGTGCTCCGTGCGGGCGATGATCTCGTCCTGGAGCGCCCGCGACAGGTCGCAGAAGTAGTCGCTGTACCCCGCCACCCGGACGATCAGGTCGCGGTGCGCGTCCGGGTCCGCCTGTGCCTCGCGCAGCGTCTCGGCCCGGACCACGTTGAACTGCAGGTGGTGGCCACCCAGCCGGAAGTAGGTCCGCACGAGGGCCGCGACCTGCGCGATACCGGCCTCTCCGGCCATCAGGTCCGGCGTCAGCTTGATGTTCAGCAGCGTTCCGCTCGTCCGCTCGTGGTCCATCCGGGCCGCGGACAGGATCACCGCGGTCGGGCCCGCCGAATCCATCCCCTGCGATGGGGAGATCCCCTCGGAGAGCGGCGTGCCGGCGGCGCGGCCGTCGGGCGTCGCGCCGGTCACCTCGCCGAAGTAGACGTGGCAGGTCGTGGGCAGCATGTCGATCCCGTATCGCCCTCCGCGGCCGTTCGGGCGCCCGTCGACCGCGTCGAACAGCGCATCGAACGCCCGCCGCATCAGGGCGTCGACCGCCTCGTCGTCCGTGCCCCAGTGCGGCGTCCGGGCGCGCAGGCGGGCGCGCAGGATCCCGGCGTCCGCGAAATCGGAGCGCAGGGCTCCGAGCAGGGCGTCCCACCCGGGTCCACCATCGAACACGTGGGTCCGGATCGCCGACAGCGAATCGGTCAGCGTCCCGATCCCCACCCCCTGGATGTAGGTCGTGTTGTAGCGCGCGCCGCCGGCGTTGTAGTCGCGCCCCGTGGTGATGCAGTCGTCGGTGATCAGCGACAGGAACGGCGCCGGCATCTCCGTCGCGAAGATCCGCTCGATCTGCAGGTTGCCGCGGATCTTGATGTCGATGAAGTGGAGAAGCTGCGTCTCCCAGGCGGTGAAGACCGCGTCCATGCCGGCGAAGTCGCGCGCATCGCCGGTTTGCGGGCCGAGCTGCCGTCCCGTCCGCGGGTCCACGCCGTCGTTGAGCGCGAGCTCCAGCAGCTTCGGCAGGTTCAGGTAGCCGGTGAGGATGTACGCCTCCTTGCCGTAGGTGCCCGTTTCCACGCAGCCGGACGTGCCTCCCTCGCGCGCATCCTCGAGGGCCTTGCCGTGGCGGAGCAGCTGCCGGACCACGCCATCGGCATTGAACAGGGAGGGGTAGCCGTGCCCGCGCCGGACGACCCGCAGCGCGGCGGCCAGGAAGCGATCGGGCGTCTTGGCCGAGACCTGGACGTTCGGGCTGGGCTGGACCAGGTGGAGCTCCTCGATCACCTCGAGGAGCAGGTACGAGACATCGCCGACGGCGTCGCTGCCGTCGCGCCGGAGACCCGCCAGCGCGATCCCGGCGAAGTCGGTGTAGGTGCCGCTCTCCGCCGCCGTGACGCCGACCTTGGGCGGTGCCGGGTGGTTGTTGAACTTGACGAACAGGCACGCGAGGAGCTCCTTCGCCTCCTCGCGGGTGAGGCTCCCCTCGCGGATCCCCCGCTGGTAGAACGGCTCGAGGTGCTGGTCGAGATGCCCCGGCGAGTACGCGTCCCAGCCGTTGAGTTCGGTGATGACCGCCAGGTGGGCGAACCAGTAGGCCTGGATCGCCTCGCGGAAGTCACGCGGAGCGTGCTCCGGGACCCACTCGCAGGTCTCGGCGATCCGCAGTAGCTCGGCGCGACGGACCGGGTCGTCGGTCGCCCGTGCCTGGGCGCGCGCGAGATCGGCGTGCCGGCGGGCGAAGACGACCGCGGCGTCGGCGGCGATCTCCATCGCTCGCAGCTGTTCCAGCTTGGCTGGCACATCGAGGTCGATCAGCGGGTCGAGGGCGGCGCGGGTCCGGGCGATCGCCGCCTTGAAGTCAGCCATCCCCTTCGCGTAGACCTTGCCGTCGGCGACCGTGTGGCCCGGCGCGCGCTGCTCCATGAACTCGGTGTAGATGCCGGCGGCATACGCGTCCTGCCACTCGTCGGGGAGCGTCGCGAAGATGCGGTCGCGGATCGTGCGGCCGGTCCAGTAGGGGATGACCTCGTGCTCGTAGGCCTCGAACACGTCCCGCGGGACGGCATACGACGTGAGCGGGCGGCTGTCGAGCGCGCGAAGGTCATCGAGGCTGTGGCAGGTCAGCTCGGGGTAGGTCGGGACCGCCTTCGGAGCCGGGCCTCGCTCGCCCACGATCAGCTCGTCCGGTTCGATGGTGATGGTCTTGTTCTCGCACAGGTGCAGGAACGAGCGCGCACGCAGGACCGGCGTCGAGTGCTTGCCGTGCTCGGCCGCGTGGAAGCGGGTCATGAGGAGCGCGCGTTCGGCGGAGATCGCCGGGCGGCCCGCCACGCTCTGTGCCCGCAGCCGCGCCACGCGGTCGCTCGTCACCGGCGCCGGTGCGATTGCCATCGCTCGCTACCCTCCAATCACC
>DATCGK010000082.1:0-18118 GCA_036508975.1 Candidatus Limnocylindrales bacterium | reverse complement strand
GCCGGCGAGGGCGCGCCCTGACCGGTCCGGTTCCGCGCCGGCTGCCACGATGCGTCACCATCGGGCATGTGCCAGGTGCCGCTCCGCTCCCCCACCCCGCCGTCCCGCTCACCCGCCCCGCCGTCCCGCTGACCGAGGCGTCGCTCGCCGTGGCGGTTGACGCGCTCGCGGCGCGGGACCCCGACCTCGGCGTCGTCGTCGCCCGCTTCGGCCGGCCGCCGCTCTGGGACCGGGAGCCCGGGTTCCCGACGCTGGTCCACCTGATCCTCGAGCAACAGGTCTCGCTCGCGTCGGCCCAGGCCGCCTTCGACCGGCTCCGGCTCGCCGTGGATCCGCTGGTCCCGGCTTCGTTCCTGGGGCTCGATGACGCCGAGCTGCTGGCGATCGGGTTCAGCCGCCAGAAGGCGCGCTATACGCGGGCGCTCGCGACCGCCCTGGAAGCGGGCGAGCTGGACCTCGACTCGCTGCCGGACCTGGACGACGCGGCGGTCGATGCCGTCCTGACCGCGCTGCCGGGGATCGGGCCGTGGACGGCGACGATCTACCGGTTGATGGTCCTCTGCCGGCCCGATGCGTGGCCGGTTCACGACATCGCCCTTGCCCAGGCGATCGCCGAGGTGCGTGCACTCCCCCGCCGGCCGGCCGCGGACGAGATGCACGCGCTGGCGGAGGGCTGGCGGCCGTGGCGCGCGGTGGCCGCGAGGATCCTGTGGCACCACTACCTCTCGGTGCGGGCCCGGAGCTGACGAGCGCCGGGACGCGGACGTCGGCAAGCATGATCGCCCAGATCCGCCCACATCTGGTGTGGGACCGTATCCTTCGCCCATGCCGCTCTACCGCCTCGAAGACCAGCTGCCGTCCCTGGACGCACCCATCGTCATCGCCGCCCTCGATGGCTGGGTGGACGCGGGCTCCGCCGCCACCAGCGCCGTCGCCGTGCTTGCGGAGCATGCAACCCGGATCGCCACCTTCGACGCCGACGCCCTGTTCGACTATCGCGCCCGCCGCCCGGTGCTGGAGATCCGTGACGGGCGGCCCAGCTCGCTGGCCTGGCCGGAGCTCGTCCTGCGCCACGCCCGGCTCGGGGGGCGGGACATCCTGCTCCTCTCGGGCTCTGAGCCCGACGACCGGTGGCATGCCCTCGCCGATGCGGTCGTGGAGCTGCTGGTCCGGCTCGGTGTCCGCGGCTGGATCAGCCTGGGCGCGATCCCGGCGGCCGTCCCGCACACGCGTCCCGTCCCGATCCTGGGAACCGAGTCGATCCCCGGCCTGCTGCGTGGTGGCGTCCACGCCGGCCCAACCGGGTTGATGAGGGTTCCGGCTGCCGCCCTCTCGATGCTGGAGATGGCGGTCTCGGCGGCGGGGATCCCGGCCGCGGGGTACTTCGCGCAGATCCCCCACTACGTGACCGGTGAGTACGCGACGGCCGCCGTGGCCCTGCTGCGTGCCGTGGAGCGCCACCTGGACGTGGAGCTGCCGCGGAGCGACCTGTCCGACGAGGCGCGGGCACTCCGCGTGCGCCTCGATGCGGCCGCCGCGGCCGACGAGTCGACCCACGCCTACGTCGGGCGCCTGGAGGCGATGGTGGACGAGTCACGCCAGCCGGAGGGCGACGACCTGATCACCGAGATCGAGCGCTTCCTCCGGGACCGGAGCGGCGGCGAGGGGTAGGCCCAGGCGGCGCGGTAGGCCCAGGCCGCGCGCGGTAGGCCGGCGGCGCGGGACGCCCAGGCCGCGCGCGGTAGGCCCAGGCGGCGCGCGGTAGGCCCAGGCGGCGCGGTAGGCTGGCGGCGCGGGACGCCGGAACCGGACGCCTAGAAGCGCTCGCGCCGGACCATCACCTTCTGGCCCTTGATCGTGGCCGCGCGGAGCGCGCGGATCACGTGGTCCGCGGCGGCCTCCGGGACCTCCACGAGCGAGAACCCGTCGGCAATCTGGATCGCCCCGATGTCCCCGCCGCGCAGGCCGGCCTCGTTGGTGATCGCGCCGACGAGGTCGGCGGGGCGAATCCCGGCCGCGCGGCCGGCGCCCACGAACAGGCGCGTGATGCCGCCGCCACCCGAGCCCATGTTGGGCGCACGCATGATGGGACGGCCCTCGGGGTCATGCCAGCCGGACAGGCGGAACCCGCGGCGGGGGCCTGCGTGCTCGCCGGGACCTGCGGGACGGGGCTCATAGGACCGGCCCTGGCCGGGGCGCGGCTCGAGCGGACCGTCCTGGTCCGGGCGCGGCGGGTACGGCTGCCCCTGGCCCTGGTCCGCACCGAAGGGAGGCGGGGCCCCGAGGCCTGGCCCGGCGGGTCCCGGACGGAACCGCGGATCGCGGGCCGGCTGCTGCGGGTAGCGCTGCTGCTGGTAGGGCTGTCGCTGCTGGTAGCCCTGATGCTGCGGGTAGCCCTGCTGCTGGTACTGCGGCGGCGCGTTGTACGGGCCGCGGGGTCCGGGGCGGTCCTGCCCGTACCCCCGGTCCTGCCCATACCCACGGTCCTGGGTGAACGGCCGCTTCGCCGGGCCGCGCGCTCCCGGACGGTCGAACGAAGGCAGCGTCGCCTGCGCAAGCTCGGCGGTGTCCTCCGCACCGCGCGCCTCGGCATCCGCCTGGCTGATCGCAGCCAGCGCGATATCGACCAGGTCGAACTCCCCGGTCAGGGGCTCCACAACGGCCCGGTAGCGATCGAATTCGCCCGCCACGAGCGCCTCGCGCAGCTGTGCACGCAGCCCGTCCATCCGGTGTTCGCGCACGTCCGAGATGGTCGGCAGGCCGGCGATCTCCAGCGGCTGGCCGACCGCGCGCTCGATGTCGCGCAACAGCCGGTGCTCGCGCGGCTCGACCAGGGTGATGGCGACGCCCTCGCGCCCGGCCCGCCCCGTCCGCCCGATCCGGTGGATGTAGACGTCGGTCGACGACGGCACGTCGTAGTTGACGACATGGCTGATATGCCCGATGTCGAGGCCGCGGGCGGCGACGTCGGTGGCGACGAGCACGTCCAGCGCCCCGTCGCGGAAGCGGCCCATGATCCGGTCGCGCTGCTCCTGGGACAGGCCGCCGTGGAGCGCCGCCGCGTCCCGGCCGCGGCCGGAGAGCGCCTCGGCCAGGTCGTCGACCTCGCCCCGGGTCCGGGCGAACACGAGGGTCGCGGCTCCGTCCTCGAGGTCCAGGATACGGCCCAGCGCCGCGAGCTTGTCGGCGCGCCGGACGACGTACGCCACCTGGCGGACGCGGGCCTCCTCGCCCTTGGCCTGGGGCGTCTCGTGGACGCGGACCCGCACGGGATCGTGCAGGTGGCGCTCGGCGAGGCGCGCGATCTGCCCGGCGATGGTCGCGGAGAAGAGCCCGGTCTGGCGCACCTTCTTGAGCGCGCCGAGGATCTTGTCCAGGTCGTCGGCGAAGCCCATGTCGAGCATTTCGTCGGCCTCGTCCAGGATGACGGTCTCGACCTCGTCGAAGCGCAGCGTGCCGCGATCGAGATGGTCCACGGCCCGGCCGGGGGTCGCGACGACGACGTCGACGCCGCGGGCGAGGCGGGCGAGCTGCGTCGTGATCGGCTGGCCGCCGTAGATGGGGACGACGCGGACGCCCAGGTCCTTGCCGTAGCGGTGGATGGCCTCGGCCACCTGCATCGCGAGCTCGCGGGTTGGGGCGAGTACCAGCGAGGACGGGCGGCTGCCGCGGCCGTCTCGGGGGACACCGCGGCCGTCGACCGGGGTGCCGGCCTGGCGGGCCTGCTCCATGCGCCGGGCCAGGTGCTGGAGGATCGGCAGGGCGAACGCGGCGGTCTTGCCGGTCCCCGTGGGTGCCTCGGCAAGCAGGTCGCGGCCAGCCAGCAGGGGCGGGATCGCCGCCTCCTGGATGGGCGTGGGCTCCTCGTAGCCGAGGCCGGCGAGGGTGCGGAGCAGCCGCTCGTCGAGGTCGAGCGCGGCGAAGCCGGCCGGCGCGGGATCGGGCGCGGGGTCGGGCGCAGTTTCGGCCAGTTCGGCCGGGTCGGCTGCTGGATCGGGCGCCCGGTCGTCCGCGGGGTCGGGCGCGGGGTCGGGCGCCTGGTCGTCGCGGATCGCGTCAGGAGTTGGTTCGGGAGTCGTTTCGGGAGCCTCGGCGGGCTCGGGGTTCTCTTCGTTCACCCGTAGAGGGTAGCCCCGATCCGCAAACCGGCCGACCGCGTCCCGGGTTTCCGGCAATCGCGATTGGGACGGGAACACGTCCCGATATCCGGACAGGTTCCCGTCTCGAGCGCGCGTGTCACCGGATCGGAGGCGAGGAGGGCCAATCCGGCCGGACTCCGGGAACCGCTCCCGGGTGAGTGCCATCTGCCGGAAACGCGACGCTCCGCGCCGGGCGCCGGGCGCGCGCCGGACCGCCGCGGCGCCGGCCGGTCAGCCCGGTAGCACCGTCTCGCCGCGCATCAGGAAGCGGTCCACCCCCTGCGCCGCCATCCGCCCTTCGCGGATCGCCCAGACCACCAGCGACTGGCCGCGCACGCAATCGCCCGCAGCGAACACGCCAGGCACCGTCGTCATCCGGTCGGGCCCCGTCCGCACGTTCCCGCGCGGGTCCAGCTCGCACCCGAACGCCCTGGGCAGCGCGGCCTCGGGCCCCGTGAAGCCGAGCGCCAGCAGCACGAGGTCCGCGGGCAGCACCTGGGACGTGCCCGGCACCTCGCGCATCCCGGGCCGCCCGTCCGGCCCCGCCGGGGAGCTCCACGAGACGTCGCAGATCTCGATCCCGGCCACGTGCTCGTTGCGGCCGATGAAGCGGCGTGTGGTCGTGGAGTACCGGCGCGGGTCCTCGCCCCAGAGCGCCTGCGCCTCCTCCTGCCCGTAGTCCAGCCGGTAGACCTTCGGCCACTCCGGCCACGGGTTGTCGGCGGCGCGCGTCTCGGGGGGCCTTGGCATGATCTCCAGCTGGCGCACGCTGCGGGCGCCCTGGCGGATCGCCGTGCCCACGCAGTCCGTCCCCGTGTCGCCCCCGCCGATGACGATGACGTGACGGCCGGACGCGTCGATCGGCGCCCCGGCCTCCGCGCCGCCGTCCAGCAGCCGCCGCGTGTTGCCGCGCAGGAAGCTCATCGCCAGGTGGATCCCGCCCAGCTCGCGGCCCGGCACGGACAGGTCCCGCGCAAGGGTGGAGCCGGTCGCGAGGACCACGGCGTCGTGCTCGGCCAGGAGCCTGTCAACGGAGACGTCCGCACCGATGGTGACGCCGGTCTCGAAGCGGACACCCTCCTCCGCCATCAGGCCGGTGCGCCGCGAGACCACGTCCTTGTCCAGCTTCATGTTCGGGATGCCGTACATCAGCAGCCCGCCGACGCGCCCTGCCCGCTCGTACAGGGTGACCAGGTGCCCGGCGCGGTTCAGCTGGTCGGCCGCCGCCAGGCCCGCCGGCCCGCTGCCCACCACCGCCACGGCCCTCCCCGTCCGCGTCAGCGGCGGGTTCGGCGTGATCCAGCCCTGGGCCCAGGCGCGATCCGCGATCTCCTGCTCGATGGTCCTGATCGTGACCGGGTCCCCGTTCAGACCCACGGTGCAGGAGCCTTCGCACGGAGCGGGGCAGACCCGGCCCGTGAACTCCGGGAAGTTGTTCGTCCGGTGCAGGCGGATCGAGGCCTCCTGCCACTGGCCGCGGTACACGAGGTCGTTCCACTCGGGGACCAGGTTGTTGATCGGGCAGCCGGAGGCCATCCCGCCGATCAGGATCCCCGTGTGGCAGAACGGGATGCCGCAGTCCATGCAGCGCGACGCCTGGTCCGCGAGCGCGCCGTCGTCCAGGTGCGGGTGCTCCTCGCTCCAGTCGTGGATCCGCTCCAGCGGCGGACGGCCCGGCGCCGAGCGGCGGGCGAACTCGATGAACCCGGTCGGCTTGCCCATCAGGAACCGCCGACGCGAGCGAGGTCCCGGGCGTTCTCCTCGAAGGCCGCCATGGCAGCCGCCTCCGGGTCCAGCCCCGTGGCCACCATCCTGGCCTGCGCCTCGAGGACCCGGCGGTAGTCGTTGGGGACGACGCGGACGAACCGCCCGGCCACCTCGTCCCAGCGCCCGAGCAGGTCCGCGGCGCGGACGCTGCCGGTGAGCTCAAGGTGGCGGGCCAACAGGTCGCGGACCTCGGCCACATCTTCGTTTTCCGCGCCGCCCGCGCCGCCCGCGCCGTCGACCAGCGGCGCCAGGGTAACGAGCTCCGTGTTGCACCGGGAGGCGAACGTCCCGTCCTCGTCGTACACCCAGGCCATGCCCCCGGACATGCCCGCCGCGAAGTTGCGCCCGGTCCGGCCCAGCACCAGCACCCGGCCGCCGGTCATGTACTCGCAGCCGTGGTCGCCGGTCCCCTCGACCACCGCGGTGGCGCCCGAGTTGCGGACCGCGAACCGCTCGCCGGCCACGCCCCGCACGAACGCCTCGCCGCCGGTCGCGCCGTACAGCGCCACGTTGCCCGTGATCACGTTCTCGTGGGCGGTGAAGGCGGCGTCCGGCGCGGGGAAGACAACAAGACGCCCGCCCGATAACCCCTTGCCCAGGTAGTCGTTCGCGTCGCCCTCCAGCCGCAGCGTGAGGCCGGGTGGGATGAACGAACCGAAGCTCTGCCCCGCCGACCCCTGGAACAGGAGGTCGATCGTCCCGTCCGGCAGCCCGTCCCGGCCCCAGCGGCGGGTGACCTCGGAGCCGAGCATCGTGCCCACCACGCGGTTGACGTTCCGGATCGGCAGCGTGGCCGTGACCGGAAGCCCTTCCGTCAGGGCCGGGGCGCACAGCGCGAGCAGCGTGGTCGCGTCCAGCGATGCCTCCACGTTGTGCTCCTGCGCGATCGTCCGGTGACGCGGCCGGTCCGCCGGTACCTCGGGCTGCGCGAGGATCCGGGAGAAGTCCAGGTTCCGGGCCTTCCAGTGGTCCAGCGCCGGGCGCGTCTCCAGGCGGTCCGAGCGGCCGACCATCTCGTCGATCGTGCGGAAGCCCAGGCGCGCCATGTGCTCGCGAACCTCGCGGGCGACGAACGTCATGAAGTTGACGACGTGCTGCGGGTGCCCGGCGAACCGCCTGCGCAGCTCCGGGTCCTGGGTCGCGACGCCCACCGGGCAGGTGTTGAGGTGGCAGGCGCGCATCATCACGCAGCCCAGCGACACGAGCGGGGCTGTGGCGAACCCGAACTCCTCGGCGCCCAGGAGCGCACCGATCACCACGTCACGGCCCGTCTTGAGCTGCCCGTCCACCTCGACCGTGATCCGGCTACGCAGGTCGTTCATGAGCAGGACCTGGTGCGCCTCGGCGAGGCCCAGCTCCCACGGGATGCCCGCATGCTTGATCGAGGTCAGCGGCGACGCGCCGGTCCCGCCGTCGTGGCCGGAGATGAGCACGACGTCCGCGTGGGCCTTGGCGACGCCCGCGGCCACGGTCCCCACGCCAACCTCGGCCACCAGCTTCACGCTGATCCGGGCCTCGCGGTTGGCGTTCTTGAGGTCGTGGATGAGCTCCGCCAGGTCCTCGATCGAGTAGATGTCATGGTGCGGGGGCGGGCTGATGAGCCCCACGCCGGGCGTGGCGTAGCGGGTCTTCGCGATCCACGGGTAGACCTTGGAGCCCGGCAGCTGCCCCCCTTCGCCCGGCTTGGCGCCCTGGGCCATCTTGATCTGGATCTCGCGCGCGTTGACGAGGTATTCGCTGGTGACCCCGAAGCGGCCGGAGGCGACCTGCTTGATCGCGCTGCTCCGCGAATCGCCGTTCGCCATCGGCTCGTAGCGCGCCGGGTCCTCGCCTCCCTCGCCGGTGTTGGACTTCCCCCCGATGCGGTTCATCGCGATCGCCAGCGTCTCGTGGGCCTCGCTCGAGATCGAGCCGTAGCTCATGGCGCCGGTCTTGAACCGGCGCACGATCGACTCGACCGACTCCACCTCGTCGATGGGCACGGGGCGCAGGGCAGGGCGCAGCTCAAGGAGCCCGCGCAGGGTCGCGAGCCGGGACGACTGGTCGTCCACCAGGGACGTGTAGTCCTTGAAGGTCCCGTAGTCGCCCGTCCGAACGGCCTTCTGCAGGGTGTGGATCGTGAGCGGGTTGAACAGGTGGTACTCGCCGTCCGTCCGGTACTTGTACTGGCCGCCCGGAGGGAGCTGGCGGTGGACGATCGGCCGCTTGGGCGGGTAGGCGCGGGCCTGGCGCAGCTGGGCTTCCCGGGACACGACCTCGATGCCGATGCCGCCGATGCGGCTGGGCGTCCACGTGAAGTACTCATCCACGAAGTCCCGGTTGAGGCCGATCGCCTCGAATACCTGGGCGCCGTGGTAGCTGTGGACGGTGGAGATGCCCATCCGGGAGATCGCCTTGATCACGCCCTTGACGACGGCCTTGCGGTAGCGCTTCTCGGCCTCCGACGTCGGCCCCGCGATGATCCCCAGGCGGACCTGGTCGTCGATGGTCTCGAATGCGAGGTACGGGTTGATGGCCGATGCGCCGTACCCGATGAGCAGGCAGAAGTGGTGGGCCTCGCGTGGCTCGCCCGACTCCAGGACGAGCCCGACGCGGCCGCGGGTGCCGGCGCGGACCAGGTGGTGGTGGACGGCCGAGACGGCGAGGAGCGCCGGGATGGGCGCGTCGGTCTCGTCGTGGCCGCGATCCGAGAGGAGGACCTGGTTGTAGCCCTCCTCGATCGCCTCGGACGCCCGCTGGCGGAGGTCCTCGATCGCACGCCGGAGGCCGGCCCCGTTGTCGGCAACCTTGAACAGGATCGGCAGCGTGATCGTCCGGAAGCCGAGCGAGGCCGGGCCGCCATCCAGCGCCCGGATCTTCTCGAGCTCCACGTTCGAGAGCACGGGCGACGGCAGGGCCAGCTGGTGGGCGGCGTCGTCGCCCGGCTCCAGGAGGTTGTCCTCGGGCCCGATGGAGCGCTCGGTGGCCATGATGATCTCCTCGCGGATCGCGTCCACGGGAGGGTTCGTGACCTGGGCGAAGAGCTGCTTGAAGTAGTTGTAGAGCAGCTGCGGACGCTCGGACAGGACCGCCAGCGGCGCATCGTTGCCCATGGACCCCACCGGGTCCGCGCCGCTCTCCGCCATCGGGTCGATGATCATGCGGACGTCCTCGGCCGTGTAGCCGAACACCTCCTGGCGGCGGAGGACGGACTCGTGGTCCGGTTCGTGGACGTGCGCCGGAGCCGGCAGGTCCTCGAGGTGGGCGAGGGACCCGGCGACCAGCGCCTCGTAGGGCCTGGCGGCCGCGAGCGCCTCCTTGAGCTCGTCGTCGCCGATGATCCGGCCCTCGGCCATGTCCACCAGGAACATCCGGCCGGGCTGAAGACGACCCTTCGCCACCACGTCGGCGGGCCTGATGTCCAGCACGCCGGACTCTGACGCCATGACCACGCGCCCGTCACGGGTGACCCAGTAGCGGCCGGGGCGGAGCCCGTTGCGGTCCAGCGTGGCGCCGATCCGGATCCCGTCGGTGAACGCCAGCGACGCCGGGCCGTCCCACGGCTCCATCAGGCACGCGTGGTACTCGTAGAACGCCCTGCGGGCGGGGGACAGGGAGGGGTCCCGGCTCCACGGCTCCGGGACCATCATCGCCATCACGTGGGCAAGCGATCGGCCGGACAGGTGGAGGAGCTCGAGGACGTTGTCGAGGATCGCCGTGTCCGAGCCGTCCGCGTCCACGGCCGGGAGCACCTTGGGCAGATCCGTGCCGAAGACCGAGGAACGCAGGCGGGACTGGCGCGCGAACATCCAGTTGACGTTGCCGCGGAGCGTGTTGATCTCGCCGTTGTGGCTGATGTAGCGGTACGGGTGCGCGCGGGCCCAGGACGGGAAGGTGTTGGTGGAGAACCGCGAGTGGACGAGGGCCACCGCGCTCTCGTATCGCGGGTCCAGCAGGTCCGGGTAGAACGTCAGCAGCTGGGACGCGTTGAGCATCCCCTTGTAGACGATGGTCCGGCAGCTCATGGACGGGACGTAGAAGTCGCCGCGGCCCGGGTGCGCGCTCCGCTGGACGGCCTTCTCGATCAGCCGGCGGGCGACGTAGAGGCGGCGTTCGAAGACGAGGTCGGCAGCCTCTCCGAGGGAGAGGTCCGCGGGCCGGGCGATGAACGCCTGGCGGATGACCGGGCGGCTGGCCGAGGCGGACTCGCCGAGGCCCATCGGGTCCGTGGGAACATCGCGCCAGCCGAGGAAGGTCAGGCCCTCGGCCGCGAGGACCTGTTCGAAGAAGGCCACGGAGGCCGCCCGGCTGGCGGTGTCACGCGGCAGGAAGACCATCGCCACGCCCTGGCCACCGCCCGCGGGCAGGTCCAGGCCGGCTTCGCGGGCCGTCGCACGGAGGAACGCATGCGGGACGCCGGTCAGGATCCCCGCCCCGTCGCCGCTGTTGCGCTCCGAGCCGCTGGCGCCGCGGTGCTCGAGGTTGACCAGCACCGTGAGGGCGTCCCGGACGATGCCGTGGGACGGACGCCCGGCGATATCGCACACGAATCCGAACCCGCAGGCGTCGTGCTCGGTGGACGGCTCGTACAGGGTGCGCAGCTCGGGCAACGCGGTCCTCTCCCTCAGGGGTTGGACTGGGCAGCGTAGGTTGCGGCTCCGGGCGAGACACGCCCCGCGGCAGTGATCGTTCGGTTGCGGTTCGGGGCCCGATTGATCCCTGGCACACCCGGGTCTCCCAGGATGCCCGCCGTCCGGCCCCGACCGGGTATGCAGCGGGGCGCGAGAGACGGATACTGGGGGCGATGCGACGCGTGGAGGCCGAGGCGCTCGTCGGCGCCTCGCGCGACGAGGTCTGGCGGCTGTACGACGACATCGCGGGGATGCCTCGCTGGGTGCCGTTCGTGCGCGAGATCGTGTACGTCTCGGGTCCGGCTCGGGTGGGCACGGTCTTCCGCGGGCGCGGCCGGCTGCCCGGGCTGCCGGGGGCGGAGCAGTGGGAGATCGTCGAGTACCGGCGCCCGTCAGACCGGGTCCACGTGACGCGCACGCGGGGCCTCGAGGTGACGCTGGCGCTCCGCTTCGAAGCGCGCGGCACCGGGACGCTGGTCCACCATGCCGCCGAGATCCGGTCTGAGCTGTGGGGGCCGCTCGGCTGGCTGCATGAGGTGCTGGCGGGCGCCCCAGTGGCCTGGAGCGTGCGGGCCGCCGCGGCCGGAGCGAAGCGGGCCTTCGAGGGCGATCCCCCGCGCTGACGCGGGCTCCCGAGGCTCCCGGCGCGGCGAGCGCAGCGGAAGCGGCGGCCCCTGCGGGAGCGCCGATCGGCTCTGGCGGCCGACGCCGCTCCTCTCGAGACTTCGCGCCGAACCGGAGCGGCGAGCGACCCCGTGAGGCCGTCCCGGGCCTGGCCCGTTGGGGGGAACCCGGGGGGCCGGGCGGCCCGTCCCGATGCTTCCGCGTGAGCGGCTCCGCGGATGCAGGGTGCTGAGCCCGGGCCCCGCTGACCCCCGCCCGGGGCGCCGGGGATACCCTTGCGGCGATGAGAGCCCCAGACCCCGCCCGCCACATCCCCCTCGACGGCACCCGCAACGTCCGCGACGTGGGCGGCTACCCGGCCGCCGGCCGCCGGCGCATGCGCTGGCGGACGCTGCTGCGCTCCGATGAGCTGACCCGGTTGCCGGACCGGACGTACGACGCCCTCGTGGACCTCGGTCTCCGCCAGGTCGTCGACCTCCGCTGGCCGGAGGAGCTCGTGATCTCGCCCAACGCGTTCGAAGGGTCGCCGGACGTGCGCTACAGCAGCGTACCGCTCCTGGCCGACGACCCGACGCCGCACGCGGGCCTGGCCGGGATGTACCGCCATGTGCTCGATGCCCGCGCGCCCCAGCTGGCCGAGGTGGTCCGGGCGCTGCTGGCCGACGGAGGCCTCCCGGCGGTCATCGGCTGCGCGGCGGGCAAGGACCGGACCGGCGTGACGATCGCCCTGCTGCTGGACCTGTGCGGCGTGCCGCGCGACGTGATCATCGAGGACTACGCGATGTCCGCGGCGTACTTCGCCTCCCCGGTTGCCCACATGGAGCTCGACGACTGGCGCCACGGCAGCCTGATCGTGGACAGCCCGCCCGAGTTCATCGCCGCCGCCCTTGAGCACCTGGACACGGAGCATGGGGGAGCCCGCAGCCTGCTCCGCGCCCAGGGCCTCGGCGACGCCGATCTGGACGAGCTGGTCGCGCACCTGACGGAGCCTGACCAAGCCTGATCCCGGTCGCGTAGCATGGACCGGACGGACCAGAAGGGCCGCCCACGCGCGAGGTCGCCTGTGATGGTCGCACCCCTCCGCCCGGACCGGCTCGCTCGCCGCACCGACCCGGCCCAATTCGCCTTCGCCACCACCGCGGACCTGCCGCCCCTGCACGAGATCGTCGGGCAGGACCGCGCCATCGAGGCCCTCGCGTTCGGCGTGGAGATCCGGCAGCCCGGGTTCAACCTCTAGCCGTAGGGGCGCGAAGCCGCAGGGCCCCGTACCATCGCGGCATGCCCACCATCAGAACGGCCGTCGAGCTGCCCTTCCCGATCGAGGACGTCTTCCGCGTCGTCACGCGAATCCCCGATCTCCCGCGCTGGCTGCCGGAGGTGGTGGCCGCCGAGCTGCTCGACCCATCGCTGCGCGTCGGGAGCCGGGTCCTGCTCAGGCTCGGGCCGGCAACAGGGGGCGCGGAGATCACCGGGACCGTCACGGGGTTCACGGCACCGTCGGTGCTGGCGATCGCAGGATCGGGCGGGCCCCTCCAGGTGAAGGTTCGGACGCGGCTGGAGGCGCTCGGCGATGCGTCCACGCGCATCACCCTGGAGCTTGACCTGTCCACGCCGCCCTTCCTCGGGTTCATCGCCAAGGAGGCGGAGCGCCGCATCGCGGCGGAGCTGCCAGCGTCGATGGCGCGGTTCCGCACGCTGATGGACGAAGAAACGGGGATGGACGCAGAAGCGGGCTGACCGTTCGCCGCGGGCTCCGCGGTTGGCTGGACGCCCGCTCGCGCGCCGGGTCTCCGCGCCTTGCCCTGGACCGTCAGCCCTGGTAGCCCGGGACCGTGACCTCGATCAGCGGGCTGTGCTCGACCATCACGTCCAGGTCCGCCCGCCTCCAGTTCGCAGCCACGCCGGCCAGCAGCTCGCGGCGCTCCGCCGGGTCCGTGATCACGCGCGCCGCAGCCTCGATATCAGCCACCGCGTGCGGCCCCTTGAGGTGGATCGTCAGGGCCGGGTTCTCCGACACGTTGTGGAGCCAGGCGCGCGTGCGGCCCGGCATCGGCATCCCGCTGATCACCAGCCGCCCGCCGAGGTTGTGCATGAAGATCTCGATCCGCCGGGCCTCGCCGCTGCGTCGGCCGGTGGTGGTGATGTCAATGACCTGATTGTGCGCGAGCGCGGCACGAATGGTGTCGTCCAAGGGAAGCTCCGTTGTGGGCGGCGGGGTCCAGCCCGCGGGTCAGTTAGTTGCATACGCAACCATACCCTTGAGCCCGCATGGTGGCAAGGATCGATCTCGGGGGCCCTACACTCCCCGTGATGCTCCGGACCGTCGTCGCCACGCGCTACGTCACGCCCCTGCGCGAGGGAGGCTCCGTGCCCGCGCTCGTCGAGGCGGATGACGACGGCCTCTACGTCGTCAAGCTGCTCGGCGCGGGCCACGGCCGCAAGGCCCTGGTGGCCGAGCTGCTCGCCGGCGAGATCGCGCGCCACCTGGGGCTGCCGATCCCCGACCTCGTGCTCGTGGAGCTGGACGCCTCCCTGGCCAGGGCGGAACCGGACCAGGAGATCCAGGAGCTCCTCGCACGCTCTGCCGGGACGAACTTCGGCCTCGACTTCCTGCCGGGCTCGCTCCCGTTCGCGCCGGCCGTGGGGCCGCGCCCGGACGCCGTCCTGGCGGCGGACATCGTGTGGCTGGACGCGTTCACGACCAACGTGGACCGCACGCCGCGCAACCCGAACCTCATCGTCTGGCACCGTCGCCTGCACCTCATCGACCACGGGTCCGCGCTCTACATCCACCACAGCTGGCAGGACCCGGACGCGCACGCCCGGCGGCCCTTCGTCCAGATCCGGGACCACGTCCTGCTTCCCTTCGCGGGCCCCATCGCGGAGGCGGATGCCAGGCTGGCGCCGAAGCTGGACAGGACGGTGCTGGAGGCGATGGTCACGTCGATCCCCGACGACTGGCTGCAGGCCGAGGCCGGCCTCCCGGACCCGGATGCCCACCGGCGGGCCTACGTGGAGTACCTCATCACGCGCCTCGAGGCGCGACAGGCGTTCGTGGAGGAGGCCGACCGTGGTCGAGTCGCCTGACGCCCCGGGGCGCAGCCCGTTCGAGTACGCCATCGTGCGGGTCGTGCCCCGCGTCGAACGCGGCGAGGCGTTCAACGCCGGGATCGTCCTGATGTCGAGGGCCCGTCGGTTCCTCGGTGCGCGCGTGGAGCTTGACCAGGGCCTCCTGGCGGCGATGTCGCCCGACTGCGACCCGGAGATCGTCCGCGACCACCTGGTCTCGATCGTGGGCATCGCGGACGGCGATCCCGCGGCCGGTCCGATCGCTGCCCTCCCCGCGCCGGAGCGGTTCCACTGGCTGGTGTCGCCTTCGTCCACGATCATCCAGCCCTCTGCCGTCCACACGGGCCTCACGGCGGACCCGGCCGCGACGCTCGAGCACCTGTTCCGGACGCTCGTCCGCCGGTAGCACGGGCGACGGACGGCCCGGCCCGCCAACGGTAGGGGGCCACTGGTGGGATAGACGAAGGCCGGCTCACCCGGATGATGGCGGTGGTGCGTCCCGTCACCTCCTGGAGCCCTGCCCTCGATGCCGCAACACCGTCGGGCATCTGGGTCGCGGACCCGAACTATCCTGGCGAGCTCCGGCAGATCGCCTGGGACGCGAAGGCGCAGGAGTTCGTCCCGTACCTGTCCGGGTCGACGGCGGCTGACAGCGACCATGCGTATGACCTCATCGGCCTGCTGGGCAAGACGTCACTGATCGACTGGGGCGCTGTCGGGGCGCGGTGGGCGCAGCTGGACGCGGGCACGATCGGCGACGACCGCTTCCCGGTCGGCTTCGTGACCATCGAGACAACGGCGGCCGACGGGACGAAGACATGGGACGACCTTCGGTCCGGCCCGATCGACTCCAGCAGCCCGCACCTGGATTTCTCGATCTCGAGCCCGGGTGACACGATCCGGGCGAGCTTCTACAACGACACCACGTACATCGGCTACATCTCCAACGGATCGGCCGGGGTCGTGCCCCTTGGCTACGGCATCAACGACCTTGGCGTCTACATCGAGTCGAAGTTCGGCGACAAGTGGCGGCTCGTGGACTTCCAGCGGTTAGAGCTGGTGGCACCTGCACCGTCAGGGATGCCGACCGGCGCGCCGTCCACGCCCGGGCCGGAGCCCACCGTCGACTGCTCGAAGAAGCCGGAGGGCGGCGTCGCCGGGCTCCAGTGGTCCCTCCACTGCGAGAGCATCGGCCAGCCCATCCTGCCGCAGGAAAGGCCCTGACCAGCGTCAGGCGAGGCAGTCCGCCCGTGACGCGACGGACGCGACGGACGCGTCGGCGCCAGCTCGGATCAGTGGCGGAGGTACCGCCAGAGCCTGGGGTCCAGGTCGTCGTACGTCCTGCTGCCGACCAGGAGGCCCGCGAGCAGAGTCAAGAGCAACGCGATGAGGATGAGGCTTACGAGGATCATGGTTGACCTGCCGAGAGACGCTTGGCGGGGGCCGGCCACACTCGGCCGGCTACCTGTTCGCGCCAAGTGTCGCTCATTCGGATCGTTGGTGCAAGTTGGCTATCCTCGGTGTTCCGTAGGTAATCGGCCAGATTGTCTCATCGTTCGTTAGGCGACGGTAGATGGTACCGCTGCGACATGCGGCCGATGCACGCGGTGGCCCTGTCATCTGCCGCCCCCCGTGGGGCTTCGGGATCCCCGACTGCGGCGCCGGCCTACGACCCGGTCGCGGCGTCTTCGCCTCCGCCCCGCCGGAAGTACAGGGCCACGCCGATGGTCGCGAGCATGAACGTCAGGGATGCCGTGTTCGACAGCATCATCGGCAGGTTCCCCAGCGCCACTCCGTAGGCCGTCCACAGGACGAAGCCCACGCTCAGCAGGGTCGGGTAGCCGATCGAGTAGTCCCGGCTCGACCGCGTCTGGAACATCCGCCGGACCTGGAGGACCGGCGACACGGCCATGAGCAGGCCGGCGATGAGCGCAGCCAGACCAAGCGCGTCCGTGACGTTCATCGGCCCGTGCCCTGTGGCGGCATCTCCGCCTTCATCGCGCGCTTGACGGCGAACGCCCTCTGGACGGTGACCGGCTGATCGAACGCGAAGCCGATCAGCAGCGCCAGCGGATCCGTGGCGAGGAGGGCATCGGGGTTGCCGGTGAACGGGAGGATGTCGGGCGGGATGGGCAGGCTCATGCCCCCATCGTACGTGGGGGCGCGAAGGTGGCCCACAGCAGGTGAGAACAGCTGCGGCACCCAGCCGCTCCCGCGTCTAGGATCTTCCGCATGCTGCTGGGGATCGACCACCTCGTCATCGCCGTCCGGGACCCGGACGCGGCCGCGGCCGAGCTGGAGCGGGACGTCGGCCTGGCGTTCACCGGCGGGGGGCGCCACGAGGCGATGGGCACGTTCAACCGCCTCGCATTCCTGGGCGACACGTACCTCGAGCTGATCGGCGTGTTCGACAGGAGCCTCGTGGCCTCCTCCACGACGTTCGCGGTGGGCCGGGCGTCGATGGTGGTGCTCGATGCCGGCCGTGAGGGACTGGCGACCTACGCGCTCGCGACGGACGACGTGGCCGCCGACACGATGCGCCTGCGGGCCGGCGGCTCGCCGATCGGGGAGCCCGTGGCGGGATCGCGGATCCGGCCCGACGGGGATGTCGTGCGCTGGGCCACGGCCTTCCCGCCGCTGGGCCCCGACCAGCCGCCATTCCTGATCGAGCACGAGTACGCCGGCGCCGAATGGGGCGACGAGGCGAGAGTGGCGCGCGCGGCGTTCCTGCACCCCGTGGGTGGCAGGGTCCGGGTGACGGCGCTGGAGCTGCCGGTGCCGGATCCCCCGGCGGCGGCCGAGGCCTACGGGCGCGTCCTCGGGATCGCGTTCGCCGAGGGATGGCGGGCCGCGCTGGGCGAGCAGGCGATCAGGCTTCGGGCCGGCGCGCCCGGTGGCGTGCCGGTCGTCCACCTCCGGGGCGATGCGGGCACCCCGCCCCTGGATCTCGTCCGCCTGGGCGTCCGATGGCGGCGCTCGAGGCTGCCGGCATCCCCCATGACGTCAAGACCTACCCGGACGCCGGGCACTCGTTCATGAGCGAGCACACGGGGCTGATGGGAGCGGTCGGGCCGAGGACGCCCATGCATGCCCAGTTTGACGGGCCCGCATCCGAGGACGCGTGGCGCCGGGTTCTCGCGTTCTTCGACGAGCACCTCGCCGCGCGGCCGGTGGCTGACGCCGGCCCGGTGGTTGACGCCGGGCCCTGACTTCCAGCCAGCCGCGGCCCGAGCCCGACCTTCAGCCGGCCGCGGTCCGGCGCAGCGGCCCATCGTCCCGAAGGGACATCGACCGGGACCCACCCAGGGGACGCGCACCCGGCGCGTCCTCGCTGACCGGCAGGTAGGAACCACCGGCACGGACGTCGGCGATCGCTGCCGCTCGCTGCGCGGCGCCCGGGAAAGCGTCGACCCGGCCCCCGCCGAGCGGGTAGGCCTCCCCGTCCGCCTGGCCACGGGACCCGGCGCGGGCCGCGGAGCGCGCCGCCATCGACATCCCGATCCGGTACGTGAGCAGGAACAGCACGAGGATGGCGGACGCGAGGTAGATCGCCTCGGCCCAGAGCGCGTTGCTGTCCGAGCCGGATGCGACGCCGTGGATGGTGGCGCCGGCAAAGGCGAGGAACGTCACGTAGTGGAACATCCGCCAGGCGCGCTGCCCGATGCGCTTGCGCAGGTAGAAGCTCGCGGTCACCGCCGCCATCAGGTACAGGGCCACCTGGCCGAAGGCCACGGCCACCGGCGCGTGCGGCGCCAGGCCCGGCACCAGGATCTGCGCAAAGGAGAACGGCACCGAGTGGTCCAGCCCCAGCAGCATCCCGTGGATGCCGGCCAGGCCCAACCCGAGCGCCGCCAGGTCCTGGTGCAGCGAGAAGCTGATCGGCCGGTGCGCGATCGCGTCCAGGATCTT
>DATCGK010000081.1:0-10258 GCA_036508975.1 Candidatus Limnocylindrales bacterium | reverse complement strand
TGGCCGAGGGCGCCGGCGTCGTCACCACCCGGGCGCACGTGCGCACCGTCGTGACCGAGTTCGGCATCGCCGAGCTGTGGGGCAGGAGCCTGCGAGAGCGTGCGAAGGCGCTGATCGCGGTCGCGCACCCGGACCACCGCGAGATGCTCACGTCCGAGGCACGCCGCCACCACGGGCTGTAGGCGAAGAGGTGTGCCGGGCCTCGGCGAGCGGCCCGCTACCCGTTCGTCCGTCTGACGGCGGGCGCCCTCCCCGGGAATCGCGAAGCCCCCGCCGCGGGGCGAGGGCTCAAGAGTTCGGGTGGGTGCCGGGCGTCCCCTCCGGCACCCACCTCACGTGCAGTCTCGGGCGTACGAATCGCCCGAGTGAGTGCCGATCGGACCGCGTTCGCAGGACCTGCGGCACCCCACGCAGGGCGGCCCGGCCGGCGACCCACCCGTTCCAGGCCGCCATGCTCTCCTGACGCGGAGGCAGCCACCGCCGCGTCCGCCTGCTGGCCGCGCGGTCCGGCGCGGGCGACGCGAGCACCTCCCCAGAGGTCGGACATGCGCATCGAACGCGTGTTGATCATGGGTGCCGCAGGCCGGGACTTCCATGACTTCAACGTCGTCTACCGCCGCGACCCGTCGGTGGAGGTCGTCGCCTTCACCGCGACGCAGATCCCCGGCATCGCGGACCGCCGTTACCCGCCGGAGCTGGCCGGGGACCGCTATCCCGTCGGTATCCCCATCGTCCCCGAGGCGAAGCTCGAGAGCCTCATCCGGGACCTGCGCGTCGACACGGTGGTGTTCGCCTACAGCGACGTCAGCCACGAGCAGGTCATGCACGCCGCCAGCCGCGCCCTGGCGGCCGGGGCGGACTTCTTGCTCCTGGGCCCGGCCCGCACGATGCTGGAGAGCACCCGCCCGGTGGTTTCGGTCTGCGCGGTCCGCACGGGCAGCGGGAAGAGCCAGACGAGCCGCTACGTGGCCCGAACCCTCGAGGCGCAGGGACTCAAGGTCGCGATCGTGCGGCACCCGATGCCCTACGGGGACCTCGTCGCGCAGCGCGTCCAGCGCTTCGAGACCTACGCGGACCTGGACCGCTACGAGACGACGATTGAGGAGCGCGAGGAGTACGAGCCGCACCTCGACGCCGGGCGCCTCGTCTTCGCGGGCGTGGACTATGAGCAGATCCTGCGAGCGGCCGAGGCCGAGGCCGACGTCGTCATCTGGGACGGCGGGAACAACGACCTGCCGTTCTACCGGCCGGACCTCGCAATCGTCGTGGCCGACCCGCTGCGACCCGGCCACGAGCTCCGGTACCACCCGGGCGAGGCGAACCTGCGGTCCGCCGATGTCATCGTCATCAACAAGATCGACTCGGCGACGCCCGAGGCCCTGGACATCGTCCGCGCCGCCATCGAATCGGTGAACCCACGCGCCGAGGTGATCGAGGCGCGGTCCTCGCTGGCCCTCGAGGGAGGAGAGATCGACGGCCGGACCGTCGTCGTGGTCGAGGATGGGCCGACGCTCACGCACGGGGGCATGACGTACGGCGCGGGTGTGGTGGCGGCGAAGCGCTTTGGCGCGGCCGAGATGGTGGACCCGCGGCCCTACGCCACGGGCGAGCTGGCCGATACGCTCGCCAAGTACCCGGATCTCGAGCGGCTGCTCCCGGCAATGGGGTACGGCGACAAGCAGGTGCACGAGCTGGAGGCGGCGTTGGGCGCGGTCCCGGCCGACGTGGTCCTGGCCGCGACGCCGATCGACCTCACCCGGGTGCTCAAGATCGACAAGCCGGTCGTCCGCGTCCGGTACGAGCTGGATCCGGTCTCCGGGTCGCTCGATGCCGCCCTGGCCCCGGTCATCGTTCGCGCCAAGGAGGCCCTCTCCGGCAGCCGCTGAGCTCCGTCCGCTGCGTGTCCGGCCGATCGCGCGTCCCAGGCGGTCGGCCGGCCGGTCGAAGTCGCTACCTCGCGACCGCCGGATCCACCACGAGGACCGCCGTCCCGCGCACCTCGCCCGCCGCCAGCCGCGCGAGCGCGAGGTTCGCGTCGGCAAGCGGGTGCGCCTCCACGTCCGTAGTGATCCCGATCCTGGCGGCAAGCGACAGGAACTCCTGGGCGTCCTGCCGCGTGACGTTGGCCACGCTCCGGATCGAGCGCTCCCACCACAGGTCCTCGTACGGCATCGCCGGCAGGCCGTCCAGGTGGATCGCATTGATCGCCACGACGCCGCCGCGATCCAGCGCCCGAAGCGCGCCCGCCACGACCGACCCGACCGGTGCGAACGTCACGGCGGCGTCCAGCGGGACCGGCGCTCCCTCGTCCAGCCCGCCTGCCCATGCTGCACCGAGCTCGAGCGCGCGTGCCCGCTCCGACGCCGAGCGAGTCGCGACGTACACGTCGAGGCCCCAGGACAGCGCCACCTGCAGCGCCAGCCGTGCCGAAGCCCCGAACCCGAACAGCCCCAGCCGTGCGCCGGCGGATGTCGGTCCCAGCCCCGCCACGCGCAGCGACCGGTACCCGATGACGCCCCCGCACAGCAGCGGCGCCACCGCGAGGTCCGGGAACGCTGTCGGGAGGCGGACCAGGAAATCAGCCCGGGCCACGATGGCCTCGGCGTACCCACCGTCGCGGTCCCAGCCGGTGAAGAGCACTGACTCGCACAGGTTCTCCCGCCCGGTGCGGCAGAACCGGCAGCTGCCGTCCGTTCCAGCAAGCCATGTGACGCCCGCCCGGTCGCCCGGCGCCCAGGCGTCAACCCCCGCCCCGATTGCTTCGACCGCGCCGGTGACCTGGTGCCCGGGCACGATCGGCAGCCGGTGGGCCGGCAGGTCGCCCTCGCACAGCTGGAGGTCCGTCCGGCACACGCCGCACGTGGTGACCCGCAGCCGCACCTCACCGGGCCCCGGCGACGGGTCGGGCCGGTCCACCGCGACCAGCGGTCCGCCGGCGGTGGGTCCGGGTCGGTCGAGCAGCATGACGCGCATGGTCCGCCGAGCGTAGCGGGGGCCGCGGACGCGCACACCGGCCGCGCGGCGGGACGGCAGGGGCCACCCGGCGGGACGGCAGGGGCCACCCGGCCGGGACCGGTCACGGAAGGTGCGATCCGGGCGGCGTGCGCTTCGGGACCATCGGCAGGCGAACGCGGGCACCGGCTGGCCGACGATCCGTGGTGCAGAAGGAGCATCTCCATGCACGGAACGACACGCCTCCGGCCCATCAGCCACGGGGTCGGCACGGGCATCAACGCGGTGGTCTGGATCGAGCCCGGGCGCGCCCTGCTGGTGCGTGGGGGCGACGGCGGGGTGCACGCGACCCTGGAGCTGCCCATCCCGTACGCGTCGGCGGAGACGCCCCCCGCGCTCGCCGAGATCGCCCACCGGATCGGCGACGTGGACCGGGTCCTGGTCCTCGGCAACGAAGAGCTGCGCACCGCCCTCGAGCGCGAGATCGTGGCCATCGGCCACCGCCCGGAGACGATCCGCGAGGCCGTCGTGGAGGGGCCCGTGGACGAAGCCGTCCTGCTCGCACGCCTGCGCCGGCTGGCCTGAGCCCGGCTCGACCCGATGTCCTGACCGAGCCGGGCCGTCCGGCAGGGTCCTCGTGCACGGCGGCCTGACCGCCCCGCGACCGACGGCACTCCCGCCTGTGGCGACTGTGGGCAGAGCATGAACCCGCGGGCCCTGGAGCGCGCGACCCTGTTGCGCGAACCGGCCTGCACCAGTGAGGTCGCACCTCCAATGGCACTCTCCACGCCCTCCCCGTCCCCTGAGCTGATCGCCGCGCTGAGCTCGTCCTGGTTCGGAGCCGGCCTGCCTCCCGAGACCGTCGCCCGGTTGGCGGCCATCGCGGCGATGCGGGCCGTCGAGTCGGGTGACGAGGTCACGCGTGAAGGCCAGGTCACCGAGGCTCTCTCGATCGTCCTGTCCGGACGCGTCGCGCTCCGGACGCTGGTCCCCGAGCGCGGCATGGTGACGATCCTGACCGTCGAGCCCGGGGACGTCGTGGGCTGGTCATCGCTCGTGCCTCCGCACCGCGCCACCGCCACGGGTATCGCGATCGAGCCGGTGGTGCTCGTGGAGCTGCCGGGTGAGCGCTTGCGAAACATGCTGCGCTCGGACCACTCCCTTGCGGCCTCGCTCTACCCGAGGGTGCTGCAGGCGGTGAGCCGCCGGCTGACGGCCACGCGCCTGCAGCTCCTCGACCTGTTTGCTCGCGAGGAGTGGGGACACCGGGAGGGCGGGTCGTGGTGACCGACGAGCGCATGCCCTATGCGCCGTACCCGGCACCCACCGGGACGGCCGTCGCCGCGCCGCCGATCCCGGTCGCGTCGCCCAACGGGAGTGGCCCCTGGTTCCTGGCACGCGCCAATCTCGGCGTGCTGATCGACACCCTCCGCGAGGACGGCAGGACCGTCATCGGCCCCAAGGTGATGGACGGTGCCGTGGTCTACGGCGAGATCCGCTCCGTGGACGAGTTGCCCGCCGGCATCGGCGACGAGCAGTCGCCAGGCCACTATGGCCTCACCAAGGGCCGGCACCGGCGGATCTTCGACTACGCCGTGGGCCCCCTCAGCCCCAAGCGCTGGACGTTCCCGCCGGTGGTCCCGCTCAACGTGGGGCGTCGCGACGGCAAGGCCGTCAGCTTCGAGCCGGCCCCGATCGATCCGCCGGCGCTCGCGTTCCTGGGCGTGCGTGCCTGCGAGGTCGCGGCGCTCGGCATCCAGGACCGTGTCTTCCTGGGCGGCCCGTACACGGACGAGGACTACCGTGCCCGGCGCCGCAACGCCCTCGTGATCGCGGTCAACTGCACCACGGCCGCTTCCACCTGTTTCTGCACCTCGATGGGCACCGGCCCCGAGGTCCGCGGCGGCTACGACATCGCGCTCACCGAGCTCGACGAGGGGTTCCTGCTCCGCGCCGGCACCCCGGAAGGCGCGGACCTGGTGGCCAGGATGCCCGTCCGGGGCGCGGATGCCGGCCAGCTGTTCCGGGCGGCGGAAGCGGTCGGGAAGGTCGCCGCGACGATGGGCGATCCGGTCCCCACGTCCGGCCTCCACGACCGGCTGCTCGCCCAGTTCGACAGTCCGCGCTGGGCGAAGATCGCGGAGCGCTGTCTCTCCTGCGCCAACTGCACGATGGTCTGCCCCACCTGCTTCTGCAGCAGCGTGACGCAGCGCTCCGACCTCGACGGTGAGGTGTCCACCTCCGAGCGGGTCTGGGACTTCTGCTTCACGGCCGGGTTCGCCAAGGTCGCCGGCGGCAACTTCCGGAGCCGCCCGCGCGACCGCTACCGGCAGTGGCTCACCCACAAGTTCGCGACCTGGGTCGACCAGTTCGGCACCTTCGGCTGCGT
The DNA here is from genome assembly GCA_036508975.1 of Candidatus Limnocylindrales bacterium. Classification (GTDB taxonomy): domain Bacteria; phylum Chloroflexota; class Limnocylindria; order Limnocylindrales; family CSP1-4; genus CAIXZV01. The sequence continues at coordinate 4,917 of DATCGK010000081.1, read as the reverse complement.
CGGGTGCGGCCGGTGCATCGCCTGGTGCCCGGTGGGGATCGACATTCGCGCCGAGCTCCTGGCGATCGCCCCGCCCCTGGCCGTCTGGCCGGAGACGGGCAGGCCGAGGCCGGTGGCCGCCACGCCCGGCTCATACGCGACGGCGCGGATCGTGTCCGTCCGGAACGAGACCGCCGATGTCACAACCCTCACCCTGGGTGACGTGGACGCGGCCTTCCTGGCCGGTGAGTTCGGCCAGTTCGCCATGGTCACCGTGCCGGCCTTCCCGCCGGTCCCGATCTCCATCTCCCGCTTCGGCCGAGACACGATCGACCTCACGATCCGCGCTGCTGGTCCGGCGACGGCCTCGATCATCGGCCTCGGGCCACGCGATGAGATCGGCATCCGGGGACCGCTCGGGACATCCTGGCCGATCGAGCGGGCGATGGGCCACGACGTGGTCATCGTCACGGGCGGCATCGGGCTGGCTCCGTTACGGCCGTTGCTCGACGGGCTGCTCGCCCAGCGGGACCGGTTCGACTCGATCCGCCTCTACTACGGCGCCCGGACCCCGGCTGACCACCTGTACCGAGAGGAGCTCCGCCGCTGGGCCGCCCGCGGCGACATCGACGTGCAGCTCACCGTGGACCGCTCGAGTCCCGACTGGACAGGCCCCGTGGGCGTGGTCACGCACCTCTTCGACCGCGCGACCTGGGATGGCTCACGCTCGCTCGCGTTCGTATGCGGGCCCGAGCGGATGATGGAGGCGACCGTGGAGGCACTCGAGGGGCGAGGCCTCACCCCCGACCGGATCTTCGTCACGCTCGAGCGCCACATGGAGTGCGGCATCGGGCTCTGCGGCCACTGCCAGACGGGCGGGCTGTTCGTCTGCCGGGACGGACCCGTGTTCTCGCTCACCCAGCTGGGCGGCATCTTCGGCAGGGAGGGCATCTGATGCCGGCCGTCGCCGCCCGACCGCGTCTCCGCGTCGGTATCGTCAAGATGGCGTCCTGTGATGGCTGCCAGCTCACGCTTCTCGACCTCGAGGATGAGCTGCTCGCGCTGGCCAGCCGGTTCGAGATCGTCGAGTTCCCGGAGGCAAGCTCACTCCGCTCCGCGGGCCCGTATGACGTGCTTCTCGTGGAGGGCAGCATCAGCACGCCGGACCAGGCCGCCGAGATCGTGGAACTCCGCCGCCAGGCGAAGCTGCTGGTGACGATCGGCGCCTGCGCCAGCTACGGCGGGATCCAGGCCCTGCGCAACTGGTCCAGCCACGACGTGTTCCGGGCCGCCGTCTACGCCCATCCCGAGTACGTCGAATCGCTCGCCACGGCAACGCCCGTCTCCGAGCACGTCAAGGTCGACGCCGAGCTCCATGGCTGTCCGATCAGCCCGGAGCAGCTCCGCGAGGTCCTCGTGTCGGTGGCCGTCGGCCGCCGCCCGCAGATCCGCGAGGAGTCCGTCTGCCTCGAGTGCAAGCGGCTCGGCACCGTGTGCGTGATGGTGGCCCGGGGCATGCCGTGTCTCGGGCCGGTCACACAGAGCGGCTGTGGCGCACTGTGCCCGACGTTCGGCCGCGGCTGCTATGGCTGCTTCGGCCCACGGGAGCAGGCCAACGCCGCCAGCCTCGCCCGGACCTTCGAGCTCGAGGGGCGCGAGGGCGAGGAGGTCAGCCGTCTGTTCGCCGGGTTCACCGGCTGGGCCGGCCCGTTCCGCAGCGTGATCGGCGACTTCGGCGGCCCTCCGGGCATGACGTCCGGAGCGACCAGCCCGATCACGGCGACCACGGCCACCACGGCCACCACGGAAGGAGCCGGCGATGCAGGGTGACGACGGCGGCACGCTGGTCGCGGATGCCCCGGGGATCGATCACGAGTTCAAGGTCGGGTACATCACCCGCGTCGAGGGCGAAGGCTCGCTCAGCCTGCGCGTCCGCGACGGAGCCGTCGTGGAGGCGCGCCTGCGGATCTTCGAGGCGCCGCGGTACTTCGAGCGACTGGTCGTCGGCCGCACCGGCGACGAGGTGGTGGACATCGTCGCGCGCATCTGCGGGATCTGCCCGATCGCGTACCAGATGACCGCCGTGCACGCCTTCGAGGACCTGTACGGGATCGAGATCGATCCGTCCGTTCGAGCCCTCCGGCGGCTCCTGTACTGCGGGGAGTACATCCAGAGTCACGCCCTGCACGTGTACCTCCTGCACGCGCCGGACTACCTTGGGTACCCGTCCGCGCTCGCGATGGCCGTGGACCACAGGGCGGTCGTGGAGCAGGGCCTGGCGCTCAAGAGGACGGGCAACCAGCTGATCGCTGCGCTCGGCGGCCGGCCTGTCCACCCCATCTCCGTGCGGGTCGGAGGCTTCTCCAAGGCACCGCGGCGCTCGGACCTGGACGGCGTCCGCGCGGCCCTGGACGCGGCCGTCGAGCAGTCGCTGGCCACGGTGCGCCTGGTCGCCACGTGGGATCCGCCGGCGCTCGAGCACCCACAGCCGCTGGTGGCGTTGCGACACGAGGCGGAGTACCCCTACAACGACGGGCGGATCGTGTCCACGGATGGCCTGGACCTTGCCCCGGGGGCGTGGCGCGAGGCGTTCGAGGAGCACCATCTCGAGGGCAGCAACGCGCTGCACGCCCGGACGCACGACGGGCGGGTCTACCTCCTGGGTCCGACGGCGCGGATCGCGCTCGCCGCGGACCGGCTGCACCCGCTCGCCGCGGAAGCGCTGGAGGCCACGGGCCTGCGGGACGCCATCCGCACCAACATCCACCGCTCCATCGTGGCCCGGGCCGTGGAGCTGCTCCACGCCTGCGCCGAGGCCCGGGACATCATCGACGGCTACCGGCCGCCGTCCGAGCCGAAGGTGGCGTTCACGCCGCGTGCGGGTGTCGCCGCCTGGTCCACGGAAGCCCCCCGCGGCCTCCTCCACCACCGGTACGAGGTGGATGAGCAGGGCCACGTGACCCATGCCCAGATCGTGCCGCCCACCAGCCAGAACCAGGGCGCCATCGAGGCGGACCTCGCGGCCTTCGCACCGGCGGTCCTCGGTCTGCCCCACGCGGAGGCGACCCACCAGCTTGAGATGCTGATCCGGGCCTACGACCCGTGCATCAGCTGTGCCACCCACTTCCTCGATCTCCGGATCCAGGACGAGCGAAGCGGGAAGGGGACCTGATGACCCACCTCGCACCGCCCTCGGTCCGTCTCCTCATCTGCGGCAACGCGGACCGGGGAGACGACGGGGCAGCCCTGAGCGCCATTGCGACCTTGCTCCCGGCGCTGCCGTCCGCCCTGCTGGAGCGCCTGGAGGTACGCCGTTGCGGCCACCTGCGGGTCGAGGACCTGCTGGACGTGCGGCCGGGCCAGGTCGCGGTGGTCGTGGACGCGGCTGTCGGGATCCCGCCCGGGCACGTCGTCACGCTGCCGATCTGGCAGATCGTGGCGGACCCGAACGCGCCGGCGCCCCGCTCGTCGCACGAGCTTCCGATCGACCAGGTCCTTGGGCTGGCCCGCGAGCTGAGGCCGGGCGGGTTGCCGGACGGGACCTTCGTCGGGATCGGCGGGCGCAGGTTCGGGTATGGGCGGCCGCTGTCGCGCTCCGTGCGGCTGAACATGACGAATTTCCAGGACGCGATCGCCGCCGAGCTGTCCCTGCTCACGCACATCTCCTCGGAGGGACCCGCCGCCTCAGGGTAGGCTGGCTGGGCTCACGCCCCGGTCAGGAGAAGAGGTGCTCGCGTGAACATCGTCTCGATGCATGCCCCGAGGCTCGTGGGCGACTTGATGGCCCTGGAGCCGATCGTTGTCCGGGCGGACATGCCCCTCACCGAGGCCGCGATCCTCATGGACCGGCACCAGGTCAGCGGGCTGCCGGTCGTGGACGGCGGCGGGACCCTGGTCGGCGTGATCAGCGACACGGACCTCCTGCGTGCCCGCGCCACCGAGTACCTCTGGGCGAACTGGCCGGGCCTGCGGGTGAAGCACCTGATGACCAGCCCGGCCCTGACGAGCCGCCGGGACGAGTCGCTGACGGTCGCAGCGCGGAAGATGGAGCGCCATCACGTCGGCCGCCTCGTGGTGGTCGCGGACGATGACGAGCCGCTGCCGATCGGCGTGATCGCGATCGCGGACCTGATCCGGGCGATGGCTGCTATGCCGCCGGAGGAGCCACCGGAGGCCGAGCCCGTCGCGAACGTCTCGGACGCTGCGGTCCTGGCCGATGACGAGACGCACGGCGACTGAGGGGCTCGCCGAGGCTTCGGCCGACGGCGAGACAACGCGCCCACCGGCGTCGACGCGCGATACGCTCCACGTGCTGGTCACCGTGGTCGTCGTGGGCGCGCTGCTGTTCGCGGCCTTCATCGGGCTGCTGAGCTGGATCGGGTTCCTCGCCAGCTGCTGCACGCGGCCGGCCCCGTCGCCCTGGTGACGGCCGTCTGCGATCGTCAGCCGAGGGCGGCCCGCAGGAACCGGCAGGCGCGGAGCGTGACCCAGGGGCTGGGCTCGCCGGCCGTGTCCAGGTCCGACCACAGCTTCCCGCGGTACGGGTATTCGTTGCGCCAGCGCCCGTGCTCGACCTGCTTCGCCAGGACGCGATCCACGAGGCGCGCCAGCCGGGGATCGCCCGCCTGGCCGAGCTCCGCCAGCACCTCACCCACCTGCAGGATGTCCGCAACGTAGCCGGATGGGAAGCCCAGCTTGAACCAGGCGCGCGAGATCGCTCCGTCCCAACCTGCGGGGTAGCGGGCCTCCGCAGGGTCCACGGAGAGCAGCAGGGAAACCCCGGCCTCTATGGCCGCCCGGACCTCCGGTGACCGCTCCGCCGGCGGGATCGCCGCCAGGCCGCGAAGGGCCTTGACGGCACCCCACGCGCACGGCAGCTCCTCGTTCACGCCGCAGGCGAACGCCGGTCCGGATGTGCCCGAGGCGTAGTAGCGGGAC
>DATCGK010000080.1:0-3058 GCA_036508975.1 Candidatus Limnocylindrales bacterium | reverse complement strand
GGCCGCCGGACCCGCCGACTTCGTGACCGCCATCCGGGACGGGGGTGCGGACGCGGTGCTGGCCGCCGGCATCTTCCACCGATCCGAGTACTCCATCGCGCAGGTCAAGGCGGCGATGGCGGCGGCCGGCCTGCCGGTCCGCGCGCTCGAACAGGAGATCGTCACGTGATGCCCGCAGCACGCCCCGGACCCGTGGATCTGGCCGCTGGCCTCGACCCCGCCGCTGTGCACTGGGATGCCGCGGGCCTGGTCGCCGGCGTTGTCCAGGACGTGGCCGACGGCCGGGTCCTGATGCTCGGCTGGCTCGACGAGGAGGCTCTGGCGGCGACCCTCGGCACCGGCGAGGTGCACTTCCACTCCCGGTCGCGGGGCCGGCTGTGGCGCAAGGGCGAGAGCTCCGGCAACGTGCTCAGGCTCCGAACGCTGGCGGTGGACTGCGATGGCGACGCGCTCCTGCTGGGCGTAGAGCCTGTCGGTCCCACCTGCCACCGCGAGACCCGGAGCTGCTTCGACGCCGACAGCTCGCCCGCGACGGCTGCCACCCAGGGGTTCGCCTGGCTCGAGTCCCTGTGGGCGACCATCGCCGAGCGGGCCGAGTCCCGGCCCCCCGGCTCCTACACCGTGACGCTCCTCGAGGGCGGCGTGGACCTGGCCGGCCGGAAGGTCGCCGAGGAAGCCACGGAGGTCCTGCTGGCGGCCAAGAACGACGAAGCCGCCGAGGCGGCCGGCGCCGACCGCGCCGCGACCAGGGATCTCCTGGCCGGGGAGGCGGGCGATCTGCTCTACCACGCCCTGGTGCTGCTGGCGGAGCGCGGCCTGGAGCCCCGTGCGGTGCTGGCCGTCCTGCGCGGACGGCACGGGCAACCGCCTCGGGGCTGACCGGCGGACCATCCGGCCGCCTGCCGGTCTCAGCCGCGGGCGACCCTGACCACGGACCGGTTCCGCTTGCCGACGCGGACCTCGTACCACTCGTCCGCGATCGCCGTGGGCATCGCAGCGGCGGGATCCGTCACGCGCTCCCCGTTCACGGTGATCGCGCCGCCCTGGATCAGGCGCCGGGCCTCGCCGCGCGAGGGTGCCAGGCCGGTCTCCGCCAGCACGACCACCACGCCACCGCGAATGACGTCCGCCCCGGCGGACGGCCCTCGCGTGGCGGCATACACGCTCTCGAGGAGCGCGGGATCCGAGATCGGCTCCTTCTGGAACAGCGCCGCGGACACGGCCACCGCGCCGGTCGCCGCCGCCTCGCCGTGGACGCGGGCCGTGACGTCGAAGGCCAGGCGCCGCTGGGCCACGCGTGCCTCGGGGCGGACCGCCACCTGGGCGTCCATCGCCTCGATCTCGTCGCGGGACCAGAGGGTGAACCACCGCATGTAGGTGGCCACGTCCCGGTCGTCCGCGCCGACCCAGTACTGGTAGAAGGCGTACGGCGTCGTCCGGGCGGGATCGAGCCAGACGGACTCGCCGCCCTCGCTCTTGCCGAACTTGGCGCCCGACGGTGACAGCAGCAGCTTGTAAGCGATGCCGTGCGCCGGGCTCTCGTCGCCATCGCCACCAGCGGTGCGCCGGATCAGCTCGAGGCCGGCGGTGATGTTCCCCCACTGGTCCGCGCCGCCCATCTGCATCTCGACACCGTGCTCCCGATAGAGGGTGGCGAAGTCAAACGCCTGGAGCGTCATGTAGCTGAACTCGGTGAAGGAGAGCCCTCGATCGAGCCGCTGCTGGACGGAATCCTTGGCCAGCATGTAGGGCACGGTGAAGTGCTTCCCGACGTCCCGCAGGTACTCGATCAGCGACAGCTTGCCCAGCCAGTCCAGGTTGTTCGCCATCACCGCCTGGGCGGGGCCGGGAGAGAAGTCCAGGAAGCGCTCCAGCTGGGTCCGGATCGCGGCCACGTTGTGCAGGAGCGTCGGCACGTCCAGGAGGTTGCGCTCCGACGAGCGTCCCGACGGATCGCCGATCAGGCCGGTCCCGCCGCCGACCAGGGCAACGGGCCGGCCACCATGCCGCTGGAGCCGGAGCAGCCCGAAGATCGGGACCAGGTGGCCGGCATGGAGCGAGTCCGCCGTGGGGTCGAACCCGATATAGGCGGAAATGCGCCGGCCCGAGGCCAGGCGCTCCGGTAGGCCCGGGGTGGTGGCGTGGAGGATGCCTCGCCATTCGAGGTCGGCGAGGAACTCGGCAAGCTCCGGGGCAAGGTCGTCGGTGGGCGTGCCGCTCATGCGCGCGTCACACGGAGGTGGCCGGAACCGTCTCGAGTCCGGCCCGGTCGGGGAGATTGGGCGTCCATTCTCCGCATGGTATCGTTCCGCCCGACATGCAAACCAGCCTCTCCCGGAGGCAGCGTCGTCGCCGATCGGCAGACAGGCGCCGCCCGCGCGGAAGCGGTGCCGCCACCGTCGCGGTCATTGCGCTTCCCCTCCTCCTGTTCACCACCCTTCTCCTGCTCGGTGCTGCCGGTGCGACGGCGTCGGTGGCGGCGTACTCGTACCTCTCGAAGGACCTCGAGGACCCCAAGGCCGCGCTGGACAAGATCACGTTCACCGCGCAGACGAAGGTGTACGACCGCACGGGCGCCGTCCTGCTCGCGAGCCTGGGTGATGACCGGCGCGAGGTGGTCACGTTCGACCAGATCCCTCCGGTCCTGATCGATGCCACGACGTCCGTCGAGGACAAGACCTTCTGGGACAACTCCGGCTTCGACCCCGCCGGGTTCATCGCCGCCGCGATCGACACGATCAGCGGGCGGGACCGTGGCGGTTCCACGATCACGCAGCAGCTGGTCCGCGCTCGCCTGCTCCCCAAGAGCGCCTTCACGGGCAGTGTCTACGAACGCAAGGCCAAGGAGATCATCCAGTCGATCCGCCTGACCCAGGCCTATCCCGGCGCGGAAGGCAAGAAGGCGATCATGGAGAAGTACCTCAACCAGAACTTCTACGGCAACCGGAGCTACGGCGTGGCGGCGGCGGCCCGCAGCTACTTCGGCAAGGAGCTCAAGGACCTGACGCTCGCCGAGGCCGCGCTGCTGGCCGGCATCCCGCAGTCCCCCACCAAGTTC
>DATCGK010000079.1:0-9857 GCA_036508975.1 Candidatus Limnocylindrales bacterium | reverse complement strand
TATCGGCGCGCCCGCCTGCCGGACCCGGTCCCGGCGCCGCGGCCGGATCCGCCGCGAGCTCGGCCAGCACGGCCCGCTGGCGGGGGCCCAGTGGTCGGCCCGCCGGATGCCCCCCCGCGGCGAGCAGCGCCGCCGCCGCGGCCCCGCCGTCCGTCAGCCACAGCCGTCGCTCATAACGCGGCCCAACCGCCGCCCCCAGGAGCGTCCAGGTCAGCTCGACCAGCCCGTCGCCTTCGAGCGAGCGAAGCCGGCGCAGCAGACCCGCCCTGCCCTCCGGGGCGCCCAGGTCGCGCACCAGCCGCGCACGTCCCGCCAGCTCGTCGAGGAGGTCCAGCTCCACCGGAGGCAGTGAGGGTTCCGGCCGCGCGAGCCGCGCCTCCCCTGCCGGGGTCACCTCCGCGACGAGCTCCACCTTCTCCAGGAGGCCCGGCGGGAGCATCGCCCGGATGACGACCGCGAGGGGCGCGAGGTAGTGCGCCGCGATCCACCCCGCCAGCGCGAGGGATAGGGGCGGCAGCAGGGGCCCGTCGCTCCTGATCCGGGCCGCCACCGGCCGGATGTCGCCCCGCTCCGGGGCAGAGCCCGGGCCCATGACGATCCCGATCGCCTGCCGGGCACCGCGATCCCCGCGCCCGAACGGGACGAGCACGGCCTCGCCGGCCTCGAGCGGCGCGAGCTCGGGCGGAACGGCGTAGGTGTAGGTTCGCGGTCCGGGGCCGGCGGGGGCGTCGACCGCCACCTCGACCAGCACAGGGCCGTCCGGCGGCGCCCCGGGATCGGCCTCGAGCAGGGGCGGCATCGGATCAGGTGATGCGGATCCGCCGGTCGCCGTACCGGCGCTTCTCCTGCTCGATGATCGCCTCGATCTCCGCGGCCGTGCGCTCGATCTCGCCCGTCTCGTTGACGACGACGCGGTCGTAGTCCCCCTGGCGGCCGAGCTCGATGGCCGCGTTCCGCTGGCGGATCTCCAGCTCGTCGGCCGTCTCGGTCGCCCGCGAGCGGAGGCGCTGGAACAGGGCCTCGAGCGAGGGCGGGACGATGAACACCAGCAGCGCGTCGGGAACCCGCTGCTTGACGACGCTGGCGCCCTGGACGTCGATCTTGAGGATAACGTCGTGGCCCTCGGCCAGGGCCTCGGCGACCTCGCGCCGCGGTGTCCCATACCAGTTGCCGTGGACCTCGTTGGCCTCCAGGAGCTCGCCCGAGACGCGGAGCGCGTGGAAGGCCTCCGGTGTGAGGAACCGGTAGGACACGCCCGGGATCTCGCCGGGGCGCTGGGCACGCGTCGTGCAGGTGACGGTGTAGTGGTAGTCGGGCTCGCGCGGCCGCGCTGCGAGCGCCTCGATGATCGTGTCCTTGCCTACCCCCGACGGCCCGCTGATGATCACCAGCAGCGCCCCGGGCGCTCCGAACAGCACTTCCGGAACCGTCACGACGCCCCACCTCCAGGTCGGCGGCCGGCGGACGCCTCGCTCGCGCGCAATCCCTCGAGCACCGTCTCGAGCGAGGCCGGAAGCGGCGCCTCGACCCGCACGAGCTTGCCCGACGTCGGCGACACGAGCTCCAGGCGCCAGGCGTGCAGGAACAGCCGCTCCAGCCGGTCCGGGCCCTTGCGCGACGTCCCCGTGCCGTACACCACGTCGCCCGCGACCGGATGACCGAGGGCGTCGAGATGCACCCGGATCTGGTGCGTGCGCCCGGTGATCAGGTCCAGCTCCAGGAGCGTCCAGGCGGCGAAGCGCTCCCTGACACGGTAGCCCGTGATCGAGGGCCGTCCGTCGGACACCACGGCCATCCGCTTGCGGTCCTTCGGATCGCGCCCGATCGGCGCCTCGATCCGCCCGACGGCAGCGGACACGGGACCCTGGACCAGCGCCAGGTACGTCTTCCGCACGCGCCGCGCCTTGAGCTGGGCCATGATCCCCGCCTGGGCGGCGTCGTTGCGGGCCACGATCAGGAGGCCGGACGTGTCCCGGTCCAGCCGGTGGACGATCCCGGGCCGGGCGACGCCCGCGATCCCGCCGTAGTGGTCGCCGCGCGCTAGCAGCGCGTTCACCAGCGTCCCCCGCCAGTGTCCGGGCGCCGGATGCACGACCAGCCCCGCCTGCTTGTCCACGATCAGCAGGTCGTCGTCCTCGTAGACCACGTGGACCTCGATCGTCGGGTCCGGTTCCAGGTGGTACGGGATCTCGGGCGGCGGTACCTCCAGGGTGACGGCGCCGCCTCGGACCTCCGAGTTGGCCCGGAGGCGGCGGCCGGTGTCGTCCACGAGGCGGCCGCCGGAGATGAGCTTCTGGACGTATGACCGCGAGAGGCCGGTCCGGTCCGCCACGAACCGGTCCACGCGCCGGACGACCTCGCCCTCGGGCACCAGCAGGCGGCGGGGGCCGGGAGCGATGGATGGCGCGGGCGCCTCCGGCGGCAGGACCGCGTCGAAGTCCTCGTCGGCGTCGAGCTCCTCGTCCTCGGGGAGCTCGATGACCGGCATCGCCGGGGCGTCCTCCGCCGGTTCAGTCATCGGCGCCCCACTCGCCCACCTTGGGGAACACGGACAGCACGATGAGAAGGAGGATCGCCATGGTGATCGCGGCATCTCCGAAGTTGTAGGTCCAGAAGCGCCAGCCACCGACCCCCATGTCCACCCAGTCCACCACGGCGCCGTAGTGGAGACGGTCGATGAGGTTGCCGAGAGCCCCGCCCATGAGCAACCCGAGCGCAATGGTGATCACCAGGCCGCGGCCTGCCTTGGCATGGTAGAAGACGATCAGACCGACCACGGCCGCCGACACGATGGCGAACGCGGGCGCCGACTGGGGCAGCATCCCGAACAGGATGCCGGAGTTGGTCCAGTAGACGATGCGGAGCCAGTTCCCCAGCACGTCCACGGACTGCGAGGGCGCGAGGTTGGCGGTGATCGCGGCCTTGCTCAACTGGTCGATGACGAGAACGCCTACGCCGAGCGCCGCGAACAGGAGCCACCGGCGCAGTGACGGCCCATGCCACGCGGCCCGGGCGGGCGCCGCGACGCCATCTTCCTCGTCGTCGATCAGGTCGTCGTCATCGATGAGCTCGTTGTCCCGGACGCCGTCCGTGGGGGTGGCCGCGCTCATGCCACGTCGCCCACGCGCCGCAACCCGATCCGGGCCTCGCCGGTATCGAGCCTGACGGAGGCCACCGGCAAGCCGGCAGGGGGGGCGCCGCGGCGGATCTCGTCCACCAGGGTGTCGGCCGCGACCGACCCGAGATGCGGGTCCACCTCCGGTGCCAGGCCCTCGATCCACAGCACGATCCGATCGTCCAGCTCCAGCTCGGCCTCCTTGCGCAGGTCCTGCACGGCCCGCTGCAGCTCCCGGGCATCTCCCTCGGCGCGGAGCTCGGGTGTGATCGTCGTGTCGATGACCGCCACCAGGCCGTCGTCGTCGGCGACGGCGGTGCCGGGCCGGGGCGTGGCCTGGATCTCGACCTCGTCCGGGGCCAGGGTCTGGCCGGCCAGCGTTACCGAGCCGTCCCCGTGGATCTCGAACCGGCCGTCACGAGCGGCGGCCATGACCGCCGGTACCAGGGCACCCAGCCGGCGGCCGACCCGGGGCAGGAGCACCTTGACCCCGCGGTCCACGAGGTCCGACTCGTCACCGATCAGCTCGACGACCTTCACGTTGGCCTCGACGCGGACGAGCTCCAGGAGCGCGTCCATCTCGCCCAGGTCACGGCCGGGCAGGGCCAGCCACAGGCGCGCCAGCGGCTGGCGCATCTTGAGCCCGGCGGCGCCGCGAAGCGTCCGGGACAGGTCCACCGCACGCCGGGCCACCGCCATGGCCTCCTCCAGCGCCTCGTCCCGGAGCGGGGCCAGCGCCGGAGCGGGCCAGCGCGTCAGGTGCACGCTGTCAGGGGCGGCCGGATCCTCATCCGCCACCAGGTTGCGGTAGATCGAGTCGGACAGGAACGGCAGGATGGGCGCCACGGTCCGGACAAGGGCCACGAGCGCCTCGTGGAGCGTGGCGAAGGCCGAGTCCCGGTCCGCGCCCGTGCCGCGCGACATCCGCCGCCGCGACAGGCGCAGGTACCAGGTGGAGAGGTCGTCGATGTAGGCGTCCAGGACGCGGGTTGCCGCCTCCACGTCGTAGTCCCGCAGGAAGCCCTCGACCTGCGCGGCCACCGCGGCGGCTCGGGAGAGGATCCAGCGGTCCAGCGGCGGCCGCTCCGGGAGGGGCGGCGCGCCCGTCCCCGGGGTCCAGCCGGCCAGCCGGGCGTAGCTGACGAAGAATGCGTACACGTTCCACAGCACCAGCAGGCCCCGGCGCGCCTCGTCGGCGGCGTGCCAGCCGAACAGAATGTTGTCATCGGGCCGGGCCGACGCGTACATCCAGCGCATGACGTCCACGCCCATGCGCTCGGCGGCTTCGTCGAACTCGATGGCGTTGCCCCAGCTCTTGTGCATGGGGCGGCCGTCCTCGCCGAACAGCGTGGCGTAGCCGAAGATCGTCCTGAACGGCTCCTCGCGGCGCAGCACGGTGCTCATGGCCAGCATCGCGTAGAACCAGTTGCGGAACTGGCCGGGGAAGCTCTCGGTGATGAAGTCGGCCGGGAACCATCTCGCCCAGTGCTCCGGGTCCTCGCGGAAGTGGAGCGTCGAGAACGGCACGATGCCGGCGTCCAGCCACGGGTTGCCGACGTCGGCGATCCGCGAGACCGGCTCCCCGCAGCCGGGGCAGGCGATCTTCACCTCGTCCACGAACGGACGATGCGGCGTGTGGCCCGCGAAGGTGTCCCAGCCCGCGACCGCCCGCTCCTGCAGCTCCTCGCGGCCCCCGATCACGTCGAACGTCCCACATGCGCTGCAGTCATAGATCGGAAGTGCCAGGCCGTAGTAGCGCTTCTTGGAGATCATCCAGTCGCGCATGTTCAGGAGCCAGTCCAGCTCGCGCTCGTGGCCGAAGCCCGGGATCCACCGGATCCGGTCCACGACGTCCATGATCTGGTAGCGGAGCGAGGCGTCGACCTCCTCCTTCGTCAGCTGGTCTCGGGGACGGTCGTACACCTCGCCCATGCTGATGTACCACTCGTCCACGAGCCGGAACAGGAGCGGGGTGCCGCACCGCCAGCAGTGCGGGTAGCGGTGGCTGTACGGCTCCAGGTGGTAGAAGAACCGGCGCTGCTCGAGGTCGTCGATGATGGCCTGGATCGCGTCCGGCGCCTCGCGGCCGGCCAGCCAGCCGAAGGCCGGGTAGTAGCGGCCGTCCTCGTCGATGGGGCCGATGACCGGCAGGCCGATGGCGGCGCCCAGCTGGAAGTCCTCGGCGCCGCAGCCCGGCGCGATGTGGACGATCCCGGTGCCCTCCGCCTCGCCCACCTCGGTCCAGGTGACCACGCGGTGCTCGTAGCCGGCCTCCGCGAAGGCGTCGCGAACCGCGGGCAGCTCGTCGAACGGACCCGTGTAGCGCCACCCCGCGAGCTCCGAGCCGGCGCGCTCCTCCACGACCTGGAACGGCCCCCGGAGCGCCTGCCTGAGCGTTCCCTTGCCGAGCCAGAAGTGGTCGTCGCCCTGGCGCACCTTGACGTACCGCAGGTCCGCCCCCACCGCGGCCGCGACGTTGGCCGCCAGCGTCCAGGGCGTGGTGGTCCAGACGAGGAGCGACTCGCCCGGACGATCAACGAGCGGGAACCGGACGGTCAGACCCGGATCCTCGCGGTCCTGGTAGCCCTCGTTCATCTCCATCTGGGACAGGCCCGTGCCGCAGCGCGGGCACCACGGCATCGTGTCGTGGCCGCGGTAGACCCAGCCGCGCCGGTGGCACTCGGCGAGGAACCCCCAGATGAGGTCGTTATTCTCGTTGCTGAACGTGAAGTAGCTGCCGCCGAGCTCCGGCATCCCGAGGCGTCCGACGATCATCTCCACCGTGTCGGTCACGGGCCCGTTCGGGCCCTGCACGGTGATGACCTGCGCGGGGTCCGCCTTCAGCAGGTCCCGGAGGCGCAGCAGCTCCGCGGGATCGTTCCAGTCCATCCAGTAGCCGAGGCGCATGCTCTGCTCGGTCTGGCGGGCGGCGAACGTCAGGACACGCTGCTTGCACAGGGCCACGAACTCCGCGATCCCGAACGCCTCGATGTCCCGCTTCGAGGTGAAGCCCAGGTCCTTCTCGACGTTGACCTCCACCCACAGGCCCTGGCAGTCGAAGCCGTTCTGGTACCGCTGGTCCTCGCCGAGCATGGCGTGGAACCGCTGGTACAGGTCCTTGTAGCTCCGGCCCCAGGCGTGGTGGACGCCCATCGGGTTGTTGGCCGTGATCGGGCCATCGAGGAAGCTCCAGCGCGGGCCGCCGGCATTCTGGGCGCGAAGCCGCGCGAACGTCCGGCGGTCGGTCCACTCCCGGAGCAGGGCGTGCTCCAGGACGACGAAGTCGGGTCGGGCCGGAACGGGCTGGAACATCGGGCCTCGGTGGATCGCCGGACGGTTGGGGCAGGTCTGGTCGCGGCGGGCCACCAGTCTACGGAACGTCGGCGCGTCGCGTGCCCACCTCGCCACGAGACCCGACAGCCGGATGCATCCGGCGCTGTGTTTTCGTCCGCGGCGTATCATTCCGCGCGATGTCGACACCCCAGCGGGCGCCCCGCTCGCGATCCGCCTTTGGCGCAGCGTTCCTGTCCCTGCTGTTCCCGGGCCTCGGCCATGCGTATGCGGGCGCCTACATGCGCGCCCTCGCCTTCGCCGCCCCGCCGCTGCTCGCGCTTGCCCTGACGGGCGGGATCCTCCTCCGGGTGGACAAGGTGGACCTGCTGGCGTTCCTGGTCAACCAGCCGGTGCTGATCGGCCTGCTGGTGGCCAACGTCGCCCTCCTCCTCTACCGGATCGTGGCCGCGGTGGATGCGTGGCAGGTCGCCCGGTTCCTCAACGCGGTGGACGCTTCGGGCGGTGGGCGACTCGGGCGCGCCCGGCTCCCGCTCAGCCCCCTGTCGATCGCCGGCCTCCTGGCCGTCGTGCTCGTGATGGCCGGTGGCCACGTCGCGGTGGCCCGCTACAACGTGATGGCCCTCGACCTCGTCGGCTGCGTCTTCTCGGACGGCGGCGACCCCTCGTGCACGGCGCCCGAGGACAGCCCGGCGCCCGGCGATTCCGCGGCTGCGTCCGGGACGCCGACCGAGAGTCCGGCGGCATCGGATCTGCTGCCGCAGCCGAGCCCCATGGCCAGTGGCGCGGTGGGCTCGATGGCACCCACCCTGCCGCCCTGGGACGGCAAGGAGCGGCTCAACATCCTGCTGGTCGGCAATGACCAGCGCCCTGGCGACAGCAGCTTCAACACGGACACCATGATCGTCGTGTCCGTGGATCCCGTGACCAAGCAGGTCGCGATGTTCCAGCTCCCCCGGGACATGACGAACGTGCCCGTGCCGGCCAACGCGCGGGCCGTCTGGGGCAGCGTGTACGCCGGCAAGATCAACAGCTGGTTCACCCAGAACCGGAACCGGACCGACCTGTGGCCGGGCAAGACGACGACGGCGCGCGGCTTCAGCGCGCTGAAGGCGATGCTCGGCGGGCTGTACGGCCTGGACATCCGCTACTACGTGATGGTCAACTTCGGGGGCTTCCGGAAGGTGGTTGATGCCCTCGGCGGGATCCAGGTCAACGTCCAGATCCCGGTCGCCGAGAGCCAGTACCCCGCCGCGAGCGGCGCCCTCAGGCGCGTCTACATCCCGGCCGGCCCGCAGCACATGAGCGGCGCTGCAGCGCTCGTGTACGCGAGGTCGCGCCACCGCGCGGCGGGCGGCGACTTCGATCGCGGGCTCCGCCAGCAGCGCGTGCTCCTGTCGCTCCGCGAGCAGATGAACGCCCGCTCGATCATCGGCAACCTGCCGGCGCTGGTCAACGCGCTGAAGACGTCGGTGACCACCGACATCCCGGTCGACAGCCTGGCCAGGATGCTGACCCTCGCGGAGAGCGTGGACACCAAGAACATCCGGTCGTACATGTTCTCGCCCCCGTACTACGGGACCGACATGTGGGGGCCGTCGGGCGGCACGGACAGCCGCATCGTGCTCAATGCGGCGCGCGTCCGGCGCGCCGTGAAGGATGCGTTCACCGCCGATCCGGCGCTCATCGCGCTCCGCGATCGCCTCAGCGCCGAAGGGGCACAGGCATGGGTGGTCAACGCCTCCGGCAAGTCCGGGCTGGCGGCGAGCGTCGCCGACTACTTCGGGTACTACGGCGTCGAGGCCTCCGCCCCGAACAGGACCGCGCCCACGGCCGCGACGACGAAGATCGTCGTCTACAACGGAGCCGAGGCGACGATGCCCCAGACGATCAAGTATCTCGAGGATACGCTCGGGGTCCAGGCCACCACGGCGACCGACCCCACGGTCACGGTCGACATGATCGTGACCCTCGGCAAGAACGCGCCAGACCTGCAGGCACCGGTCGTCGGCTGACGCCGGCCGCCCCGCGCATCCCGCCGTCCGGCCGGCCCGGCACCGTGGCGCAGCCCCGTCCGTGGGTGGCCCCGTCAGGCGTTGGCCCCGTCAGGGGTTGGCTGCGTGCCGCTTGTGCGCCCGTGCGCCCCGGTAGGCGCCCGCGAGGACGATGAGCATGAACCCGGCGCAGGCACCGCACAGGAAGGCGATGAAGGTGAAGCCCGCCAGGAACGCGATGATCGCGATCACGGCATTCACCACGAACAGTGCGATGTCCGACATTCAGCCTCCTCCGCCGTCGATCCCTGGAACCTGGAGAGCCCGCCCTACCCCTCGACGGGCGTCAACCAGCTCCGGTACTCGGGCAGGGTACCGCGAACGGCCGCGAAATACCGCTCGCTGATCGCGCGCGACAGCGGCCCGATCGCACCAGTTCCGACCGGGCGGTGGTCGACCTCGATCACCGGGCTCACCTGGACACCGGTCCCGCACAGGAACACCTCGTCGCAGACGTAGAGCTCGGAGCGGTCGATGGACCGGACCTCGACCGGGATGCCGAGGTCGCGGGCGAGCGTCATCATCGCGCGTCGGGTGACACCCTCGAGGATGTCGTCCGAGACCGGAGGGGTGATCAGGACCCCTTCCCGGACCACGAACAGGTTGGCCGCCGACGCCTCCGACGCGTGGCCGCTGGGGGTCAGCACGAGGGCCTCGTCGAAGCCGTTGAGCTCCGCCTCGGATTTCTGGAACGCCATGTTGACGTACCCGCCGACGATCTTGCCGCGAGCCGGCAGCGCCTCGTCCGCGTTCCGGCGCCAGGTCGACGTCATGACCCGGACGCCCTTCTCGATGTCGATATAGTTCCCGAAGGGCGTCGTGATCACGTACAGCTCGTGCTCGAGGTGATGCAGCCGGACGCCGATCGCCTTTGTGCTCTTGTAGAACGACGGCCGGATGTACACGTCCTCACGGAAGTGGTTGCGGCGAGCCGTCTCCACGATGATCGCCACCAGCTCGTCCGTGGACGGGAGGCCTTCCATCAGCAGCATCTTCGCGCTGTTCCGGATGCGCTCCGCGTGCTCGCGGACGAACAGCGCGTACAGGGTCCCCTGCTCCGGGTTCCAGTAGCCGCGGATCCCCTCGAAGGTCGCCGTCCCGTACATGAACGCGTGGGTCATGATGCTGACCTTGGCGTCCCGGAGCGGGACGTAGTCGCCCTCGAAGTAGGCGATAAGGTCCTCGATCGAGCGGGGCTGGGCGGGCGCCGTCTCGGGCGCCGCGGAGACGGACGGCTGCTGCGTCAGCATCGGATCGGCTCCAGGTCGCGTGCGGCGGGTGCCGCGGGGTGCTCAATGGGGGCCGAGTCTAGCACGCGGCCCCCATGGCCTCGCCGGCCGGAGGTCCCGCGTCGGCGGACTCGACGGGCAGAATCCGCGTTCAACCGACGGGCAGGA
>DATCGK010000078.1:0-2009 GCA_036508975.1 Candidatus Limnocylindrales bacterium | reverse complement strand
TCGTTTCCGCGCCTCTCAGCCTCGGCTCATCGGTGGATCCGGGCTAAGACTCGCGCCCGGGGTCACCCCCCTGTACGACGAGCGGGATCCGCATCCGGCCCGCTCGAGGCCCTGACCGCGACCGCATCGATCGTCACGGCTGCCCGATCGGCGATCGCGAAGCCGCCTGACAGGTCCCAGTCATGCCGATCGACCTCGGCCGTCAGGTGCATCGTCGCCCGCCGGTAGCCCCGCGCGTCGACGATCCCGCCCGACTCGCCGCGCAGCTCGACCTGACGTCGCCTGCCCTTGACCGTCAGATCGCCCACGATTCGGTACATGCTCCCAGACCGCGACACGGCGGAGCTCACGAACGTGATGTACGGGTGGCGTTCGACATCGAAGTACGAGCGGCTGCGAAGCGCCCGGTCGCGGACCGCCAGGCCGGTCGTCAGGCTGGCGGCGACGATCCGGGCCTCGACGCGGGTCGCCTCGGGCAGGGCCTCGTCCAGGGCGAGGCGGACGTCGAACTCCGAGAACGACCCGCGGACGCGCAGGAACCCGAGCTGACGCGCTTCGAACCCGACCCGAGAGGCCTCTGTGGCGAGCTGCCACTCCTGCAGCGACCCGTCCGGGCTCGAGACCAGCAGCGGGACGCTGACCGCGGATCGAGGCCCGCGGAGCCACCGCCGGTCGATGACGACCGATCGTCCAAGCTCGGCCGGGACGACGATGAGATCGCAGCCGAACCGCTCGACGGCCTCCCCGATCGCCCGAGCTCCCGTTCGCCTGGGGAGCCACGCCCATGCGGCGACCCCGGCGGCTCGGGCCTCGATAACGTCCTCGGCCAGGTAGCCGCGCCCGAGGGCGCGAAGCTCAGCAGGCTCGAGCATGCGCTCGCCATGCGAGCCGTCGTTGTCGCTCGTGAAAGGACCCGACGCGTACGGATCGACGAAGCGGGACTCGGCCGAGCGGTCGTAGAAGAGGATGCGTCCGCCAGCGGTGCGCGCCAGCTCGATCGCAGCCCGCCGCGTGCGTGAATAGGCCGGGGCCCGGCCGTCGTCCGTGACGACGAGGATCAATGACGAGCGAACGAGCGCGAAGGTCCGCTCGGAGACGTCGGCCGGAGAGCGCTCCTGCGTCGGCGATCGAGTGACAACCGGCCCACTGATGACTGGCCTCCCGGCCTCCCGTTGCGTTGCCATCTCCACACCACCTTTCGCCCCTCGTCGATACGGTCCGATACGTCCAATTGGGCTCCTTGGATGTGCCGCGCCGCTCGCGGTCGAGGGCGTGAGTCCGGGGCGGTCGTCAGAGGACCACCCTCAGGTGCTGCTGCGCCCTGGGGGACACGAACTGCGGCTCGATCCGCCACGTGTCGGCGAGGGCGTCGAAGGCAATGCTCCCGGGCGTCACCGCGTGCGTCTGATCCCGCTCATGTCCATGAACTCCCGGCGAAGATCCGCCTGCTCGACGTATGTCCCTCGATACGCCGTCGGCCGGGTCATCGGATCGTGCTCGCGCACCCCACGCATTTGGTGCACAGGTGGTGCGCCTCGGGGTAGACCGCGACGCCGTGGGGACCGAGCATCGCGGCGAGCCCGTCGGCGATGTCGTGGGTCATCCGCTCCTGGACGCCGAACCGCCTCGTGGCGACCCGGACGAGCCGGGTCAGCTTGCTGACCCCGATGATCTGCTCGTGGGCGACGTACCCGATGTAGGCGCGGCCGAAGAACGGCAGCACGTGGTGCTCGCACAGGGCGAAGATCGGGATGGGTCCCTCGACGACCTGGGCAAGCTCGCAGTTGGCACGTCCACGACACTCCGTCGGGAACGCTGTGAGGAGAATCGGGTCCCCGTCGTAGCCGTCCGTCGCGTCGAACAGCGCGCGGACGAAGCGGCGTGGCGTCTCGCCTGTGCCGGGGGTCGCCAGATCCATCCCGAACGCCGTGAGGATCTCGCCAGCGTACCCCTCGAAGCGTGCCCAGTCCTCGTCGGTGACGTGTCGTGGCGGCGCGACGTGGCCGTCG
>DATCGK010000077.1:0-5331 GCA_036508975.1 Candidatus Limnocylindrales bacterium | reverse complement strand
CGCCGAGCCGGCATCCAGGCGCGCATTGACGAGGGTCGGCGGGGGCGGAGGGACGGCGCGCTCGAAGGCCGGGAGGCTGAACCCCGGCTCGGCTCGAAGAAGGAGCGCTCGACCCGCCATGGACCGATTGTCGCAGACGGGCGGCCGGCGGTCGCGGGACGTCAGGGTCGCGGGGAGGATTCGGCGCGGGTTCCGGGCGAGCGTGCACCTGGGGCGGGAATCCTGAACCTCCTACCGGAGCAGGGGTTTCGAGCCTGTGCCGCTGGCGCGCGGGCTCCGGTGAGGTACCGGTTCCGGTGGCGTGCCGGCGCGGGCCGGCAGCCGCTTACGGCTCGTCGAGCTCGTCGGTCTCCTCGACGAACGCCTCGTCCGTCGTCTCCTCCGGCGGCAGGACCCGGTCGAGATTCTCGATCTCCTCGTCCTCGACGTCGTCCTCGAGGTCGTCCTCGAGCTCCTCGTCCTCGCGGACCAGCGTGCCCTTGGTGTACGGGCGCAGGTCCGTGGACTTCGCGGCGGTCGGGAAGCTGACCTTGCCGTAGTTGCGCGGGTCCTGGAAGATCTCGCGGATGATCAGCCGCACGTCCTTGTCGCCCAGGGCGGTGACCCCGGCGAGGTACTTGTTGCCGTCCGCCATGAGCTTCAGCAGGCGGGCCGCGACGCGGGGCTCCACGACGCCGATGCGGACGCCGTTGCTGATGGCGATGAGGCGGTTCGTCTCGGGGATGAGCTCGACCGCGTCGCCCGGGTTGACCTGGGCCAGCTGCGCGGGGCGGGCGAGGCCCGTGAGGTGGGCGAAGCCGGTCTTGCCGGTCTCCTCGACGAAGATGCTGACCGGGGCCTTGGAGCCGGGCTTGGCCGGGACCGTCTTCGAGCCGGCCTCCACCACCAGCACCTTGAGCCGGTCGATGTTGCGCTCGGCGATCCGGTTGGTCGGGTCCAGCTTGAGCGCCAGCTGGTAGTGCTCCCGGGCGAGGCCGAGGTCGCCCATCTCCCAGAGCGCCTTGGCGAGGCGGTTCTCCGCCTCGGAATCGGGCCCGAGCTCCAGCAGGCGCCGGTTCGTCTCGGCCGCATCGGCCCAGCGCGCGTCGGTGGCGAGCGCGATGGCCTGCTCGGCGAGCTGGCGCTTCAGGCGCGTCTGGCCGGCGGGCGTCTGGGCGGCGGCGGCGATCTCGGGGAAGGTCACGTGGCGGTATTCCTTTCGGTCCATCGGGACGCGTCGGGCCTGAGGGCATGTCGGGGCGGACACACCGAATCAGCGACGGTCGCGGGCACGTGTTTCTAGCATCCTCCGCCCGTGGCGTCAAACGGCCGGGTCAGGAGCTGTCAACGGCCGGGTCAGGAGCGGAGGCGCAGGTTCCATGCGATCACCACGGCGGCGAGCGCGATGAGCAGGATCGTCTCCCACAGGAACCTCGGCTCCCGGCGTCGAGCCGGGGCCGTTCCGTGGAGGGCGTCCCACAGGTAGAACACCAGCGTGAGCACGGCCGGCCCAACGAGACGCGGAAGGTCGACCGCCCGGATCGCGCCCGCAGCCACGGCCACCACGATGGCGTACGTCACGGCTGAGCGGGCTGCGTCCTTCGCGGTGCCGTACCGGAACGTGGCCAATCGGTACCCGAGGAGGGCTGCGACCAGGGCGTCGGCCGCGGCAAGGACGACCACCCAGCCCTCGGTCATCACGGCTGGCGTCGCAGCCCCGGACCCACCGGGCTCCGCCAGCCCGCCGGGCACGAGGGCCGCGACCCCGGTGAACGCGACGAACGCGGCGGCGACCGCCGCCAGCAGGACGCGCGCGCGATCGGCATCCGTCGCGCCGCCGGCCTGGGCGAGCAGGCGCATCTCGAGGACGAGGGTCCGGTCGAGCAGGAAGGCGAACCCGGCGAGGAATGGGACCAGGCCCAGGCCCGGTGGGACGAGCTGGATGGCTGCGGCGGCGCCACCCGCCAGCACCGCGGGGATCAGCAGCGCCGAGAATGCCCGGGTCGGGGCGACGTCCACGCCCAGGATCCCGGCACCCGCGATGAGGATGACGACCGCCAGCAGGCTCGCGACGAGGGCCGCGCCCGGCTGCTGGGCCAGGCGTGCCATCGCGACGAGCAGGGCGGCGACGAGCACGAGCTCGCGGCGGCCGAATGCCGACGTGGGGTCGGGTGCGTGCATCGGCCCGATGGTACGTCGGGCGGGGGGCCGCGGTCGGTCGGGGACAGCGGACAGGCGGCGGGCAGCGAGTCGCCGAAGCGCTGACACAACACGTCCGGTGCTGGCGCGGATCGGGCGGCCGGGGTCCGGGATCAGGTCCCGCGCCCCGACTCCGGTCTCAGACCCGCGTCGGCTTCGCGGCAACCCAGGCGAGCAGCTCGTCACGCCCACGCGTGTTCAGAACGTGCCGCGGCTCCACCCACGCCCGGCGCGCCTGGTCCACGCCCCAGCGGACGTCGGCGAGCTCCTCGGTCCGGTGCGCGTCCGAGTCGATCACGATCAGGCACCCCGCCGCCACGGCCTGGCGGGCTCGCTCCGGGGCCAGGTCAAGCCGGTGCGGTGACCCGTTCATCTCGAGCGCGGTGCCGGTGGCGGCCGCGGCCTCGAAGACCGCCTCCCAATCGAGATCCAGGTCATCGCGGCCCTGGATCATCCGGCCGGCCGGGTGGGCGATGACGTCCACGTGCGGGCTCCGGATCGCGTTGAGGGTCCGGCGGGTGAGCTCCGCCCGCGGCTGACGCCGGGCGACGTGCACGGAGGCGACGACGAGATCGAAGCGGGCGAGCAGCTCGTCGTCGTAGTCGAGGCGGCCGTCCGCGCGGATCTCCAGCTCGCAGCCGTGGAGCAGGCGGAAGCCGCCAGGGTCGGCGCCATCGGGCAGGTTGCCCGACGCCTCCTCCGCGGCGTACCGGGCGTTGAGGCCGGCGATGATCCCCCGCTGCTGCTCCACGCGGTCCGGCTCCAGGCCGTGCGCGATCCCCAGGCCCCCGGAGTGATCCGTCAGCACCTGGTACGCGTAGCCGCGGCGGCGGGCGGCCTCGGCCATGACCTCGATCGCGTGCACGCCGTCGCTCCAGTCGGAGTGGCTGTGCAGGTCCCCGCGGAGGTCGGCGAGGGCAACGAGCGACGGCAGCCGGCCCGCGTACGCGGCCTCCACCTCGCCCTCGTCCTCGCGCAGCTCGGGCTCGATGAGCGGCAGGCCGAGGAAACCGTATGCGCCGGCCTCGTCGGGGAAGGTGCGGAGCTCGGCCGCAGCGCCCGTCGCGGGCTCGCCGTCGGCATCGAGACGCAGGTAGCCCTTCTCGGAGAGGCTCCAGCCCCGCTCGCGGGCGATGCCGCGGAGACGGACGTTGTGCGCGGCCGACCCGGTGAAGTGGACCAGGTACGTGCCCGCCTCGCCGGGGGGCATCACCATCAGGTCCACCTGCGGACCGCCGGCCAGCCGCACGGCCGCCTTCGCCCTCCCGGCGCCGATGACCTGCCCCACGCCGGGCAGATGGATGAAGCGGTCGAGGACGGCCTCGGGCGCGTCGGTCTCCACCAGGAGGTCCAGGTCGCCGATCGTCTCGCGACGGCGGCGCAGCGACCCCGCCTGGACGACCCTGGTGACCCCGGGGGTGCCAGCCAGCTGCGCGACCAGCGCATCCGAGATCGCCTGTGCCGTGTCGATCAGGAGCCGTTGCGGACGGGTGGCGAGGAGCGTGATCCCCTCGAGGATCCGCTGCTCCGTGCCGGCCGAGATCCCCTTCAGCCCGCGCAGGTCGCCCGCCTCGGCGGCGCGGCGCAGGTCCTCCATGCTGTCGATGCCGAGGTCCTCCCAGACCAGGCGCACGGTCTTCGGCCCGACGCCCGGGATCCGGAGCAGGTCCACGACGCCCGCTGGGACCTCCGCGCGGAGCCGGTCGTGGAGGGCGATGCGGCCGGTGGCCGCCATCTCCACGATCTTGTCGCCGATGGCCTGGCCCACCCCCGGGATCGGGCGGCGGTCGCCGGACGCGTAGGCGGACGCCACGTCGAAGGGCGCCCTGGCGATGGCGTCCGCGGCTCGGTGGTAGGCGATGGTCTTGAACGGGATCTCGCCCTTGACCTCGAGGATGTCGCCGATCTCGTGGAAGACCCGTGCGAGGTCGTCGTTGGTGGTCGTCACGCTCGCATGGTACGGGCCCACGGCTCCGGGACCCTACGCCGCCACCACCCGGTCCCGCCCGGCCCGCTTCGCGCGGTACAGCGCCCGGTCCGCTTCGTCGATGACCACCTCGAGCGCCATCTCCTGGGACTCGGCCACCGCGACGCCCACCGAGACGCTCACGCCCGGCACACCGATCCGGCGCAGGTCGAGGCCGGAGACCGCCCGCCGGACCCGCTCCCCCACCTCGACCGCGATGTCCGGGCCGGGGTTCCGCAGCAGCACCGCGAACTCCTCGCCGCCGAAACGCGCCGGGACGTCGCCCTCTCGCACGGCACCGGCGATGGCCTGGGCCACCTCCCGCAGCACGTGGTCGCCCACGCCGTGCCCGAACGTGTCGTTGAGCTTCTTGAACCAGTCGATGTCGATCATGAGCACGCCCACGCGATCCTCGGCACGGCGGCGGCGGGCCAGCAGGCCGACGTACTCGTCGAAGTAGCGCCGATTGGGCAGGCCCGTGAGCGCGTCCGTGGTCGCCCGGGCCTCCGCGTCGCGCAGCGAGTACACGCGGGCGAGCGCCGCGGAGGCCTCGACGGCGGACGCCTCCAGGATGCGGCGCGAGCTGTCCGGCCAGGACCCCGTCCGGCGCGACAGCACGATGGCGCCCTCCACCTTGCCGTCCACGCGGAGCGCGGCAGCAGCAAGGTTCTGCAGGCCGTAGAGGTCGCCGACACGACCCGCAATCCGGTCGGCGATGCGCTGGTCGGCCCCCTCGCGCGACGGTGCGGCGTGCCCTGCCCGACGCGGCGGGGCCTGCATGGTCGCAACCGCCACGCTGCCCCGATGCGTGTCGAGTGCGAGGCCGCCGGAGTCACTCACCCCCCGGCGCTCCATGGCCATCCCCAGCGGCACTATCTGTGGGTCGCCCCCGGGATCCGGCTCGATCCGCACCGCGGTCATGCGACGTCCACGTGCCACCGCGATGGCGAGGTCCGAGAGGGCAGCATCCTCGGCCGGATCCTCGAGGACGCTGAGCGGCAGGTAGGTCCGCGATGCCGGGGCGCCGATCCGGGGCGATGAGAGGATCGCCTCGAGGTTGCGCGTCTCAGGCCGGCGGCGCACGACCACCACGTGATCGGCGCCGGTGCCGGTACCCAGCTCCTCGGCGATCGCGTTCACGATGGCATCGGGGGAGACGGATCGGGCCAGGCCGCGGAGGATACGGG
>DATCGK010000076.1:0-2692 GCA_036508975.1 Candidatus Limnocylindrales bacterium | reverse complement strand
CGGCTGGCGGCCCGTCACCTGCGGCCGGACGGGCGCTACGCGATCCCTGTCTCGGTCCAGGTGACCCGGGGCCGGCGACCGTGAGCGGGACGTTCCGTGTCGCCTACACCGGCGAGCCCGGTGCCTTCGCCGAGGAGGCCGTGCTCCGGTTCTTCGCCTCGCCCGATGCCGTGCCGCTCTCATCGTTCCGCGCCGTGTTCGAGGCGGTGCGCAACGGCGAGGCCGACGCGGGCGTGGTCCCGGTCGAGAGCTCCCTGCTGGGGACCATCCGCGAGAACCTGGACCTGCTCTACGAGTTCGACCTCCCGGTCGCCGGCGAGGTCACCGTGCCCGTGCGCCTGGCCCTGCTTGCGCTGCCCGGCGAGCGGCTCGAGACCATCGAGCGCGTCTACTCGATCTCCGCGGCGCTCGCCCAGGCGGATGAGTTCCTCCGGTCGCGCCCGTGGACGATCCAGACGACCTACAACACCGCCGGCGCGGCAAAGCAGATCGCCGATCGCGGCGAACGGGGCGCGGCCGCGGTCGCCTCCGCGCGGGTCGCCCCGATCTACGGCCTGGAGGTCCTCGCCGACGGGATCCAGACCGGCGACGCCAACCGGACCCGGTTCAACGTGGTCGCGCGGCCGGGCGAGGTTGACCTGGTGCGGGCCGCCGCCCGGCCCGAAGCCGTGGCAGGGCCGCCGCGGACTTCGCTCGTGTTTGCCGTGCGCAACATGCCGGGGTCGCTCCACCGCTCGCTCGGAGCATTCGCGAGCCGCGGGCTGAACATGTCCCGCCTCGAGTCCCGACCCTGGACCGAGCGTGGCTCGCGCTGGGAATACCTGTTCTGGGTGGACCTGGACGCGGACCCGGCGTCGCCGGCGTTCGCCCACGCCCTGACCGAGCTCCGCGCCGAGACCGAGGTGGTCCGGATCCTGGGCACCTACCCGATGGCGCCCGAGGACTGACCTGCGAGCCGATCGTGCGGCCGCGGTGGCGGGCTGTCACCCCACCAGGGGGTTGACCGGCCGGTCTCGGCTGCTTAGCATATGGTCATGGTGCTAAGCGCAAAGGTCAGCAGCAGGAACCAGATCTCGATCCCAAGCGAGGCACGCCGCCGCTTGGGCATCGAGCCGGGTGATCGCCTGTCGGTCGAGATCGTCGACGAGACGATGGTGCTGCGACGGCGCCCGCAGCGGGCGTCCGACCGGCTGTGGGGCATTGCCGCCGGCAAGGGATGGTATGAGCCCGACCCGGTGACGTACGTGCGCGAGCTGCGCGACGAGTTGGAGGCGGATCTGATTGAACGGGAGAAGCTGGTCCATCCCCGAGATTGAGGCGGCGCACCGGCGTGTCGCGATCGACGCCAACGTCCTGATCTACCTCCTGGAAGCCGACGAGCGACGCGGCGCGCTGGCTCTGGCCGTGATCGACGCAATCGACCTGGGGCGTCTGTCCGGTGTCCTGGCCACCGTTGGCGGCCTGGAAGTCCTGACGGGGCCGGCCAAGGCCCGGGATCAGGCGGGCTTCGAACGCACGGCGGAGGAAGTCCGGTCTCTCCCGCTACAGGCTGTCAGCCTGTCGACGGCGATCGCCGAGGATGCCGCCTGGCTGCGGGGATCTGATGGCCTCAGCATGGCCGACGCGATCCACGTGGCCAGCGCGCGAGCGGCGGGCGCTACGGCGATGATCACGAACGACCGCCGGATTCGCGCCCGGACGGGCCTCGAGGTCTACTATCTCGACGATCTCACGCTCAATCAGCCGCTACCCTGACCGGGATGGCATTGCCACCGGCTACAACGTCATGCGGTCCGCCACGTCCGGCTCGGGCTACGCCCAGCTGAAGACCGCCACCCCGGTCAGCACGACCACGACGACCGATGCTCCAGCCAACGGCACCTGGTACTACGTCCTGCAGACGTACTTCCAGGTCTGGACGAGCGCGAGCTCCAACGAGGCGTCGGTGCTCGTCGGTTCCTCCACGTCCACCGGCTACAAGGGCTGCGTCACCACGGCCGCGGTCACGACCGGCTCCGGCGACAACAGCGGCTACGAGGCAACCCGACGCGGGCGTGCGCCGGACCCGACGGCAGCGTGGCGACGGACGCGAACACCGGCACCGGGACGACCAGCACCTGCACCGAGACCACCAAGGACCGCCACCTGTTCTGGGGCTACGCGTTTGGGCTGCTCGGCAGCGTCACCTCCATCGGCAGCATCACCGTCCGGGCCGACGTCGGGCTCAACAACACCACAGGCACCAGCCTGTTGTGCGTGGAGCTGTCGTGGAACGGTGGGACGATGTGGACGGCGGTCAAGTCCCTCCCGATCACCAGTACGGGGATCAGCACCTACACGTTCGGTGCCACCACCGACGCCTGGGGCCACGCGCCCTGGACCACCACCCAGCTCAACGCGACGAACTTCCGCGTCCGCGTCACCGACTCGGCCACCACGACCACGAAGACGTTCCAGCTGGACTACCTCGGCGTGCAGGTCCAGTACACGCCCTGACTCCGGCTCAGGAGCCCCTGCCCGCCTCGAGGGCGTCGACGATCCGCCGCGAGGCCTCGGCCGGTTGGAGGCGGAGACCACCGGCCCGCGCCCGGGCGAGCGCCTCGGAAGCGGCCGGCGGGGCGAGGCGGGCGAGCTCCCGGGAGGCGCGGTCCCGGTCGAGCCCGACCACGACCATCCGTCCGGTCGATCCCTC
>DATCGK010000075.1:0-6756 GCA_036508975.1 Candidatus Limnocylindrales bacterium | reverse complement strand
TGGTCTTCTTCATCTGGTACGGCGCAGTCCGCTTCGTCGTGGAGTCCCTCAAGGCCGACAACTGGCTCTTCTTCGGTGTGCCGACGGCGCAGGTCATCGCGGCGATCACCGTCATCGGGGCAGCGGTCATCCTCGTCGTCCGCCATGCTCGACCGTCCGCGGTCGGGCCACTCGGCCCATCGGGGGACGCTGTGTCCGCCCGTCCAGGGGATCCCGACCCAAACCTTCTCCGCTGATCGACCACCGGAGGCGAGGGGCCCCAATCCACGCCGCGTCGGCCGAAGGGGCCGCGGCGGGCTGCTGGAGCCGGGCCTCGGCCTGTCGCCGGCTCACGGTCGCACGGGGATCCTCGCCGCAAGGCACGGCAGGAGAGGCGAGACAGCCCCCGGAGATCGTGATCCACGACCCGTAGGTGCGTGCGCCATCGGCCGTACGGTCCAACGGACCACGGCAGGGGCACGAGCGGAGAGGGCGAAGGACGTGACGCAGGGCAGTCCTTCGCAGCCCGGTGCGCGGGTGGGCGGCCCCATGCTGGAGTTCCTTCGCCGCCAGCAGCGCGACTGGATGGTGACCGTCGTCCGGACCTCGCTGGACCGGCTCGCCTACCAGATGGTCTTCCCGTACCTGTCCATCTACATCATCGCGCTCGGAGCCACGGCGACCCAGCTGGGCCTCGTCAACAGCCTGGGGATGCTGGTCGCCGGTCTGGCCGGTCCCTTCACCGGCTGGCTCATCGACCGTCATGGCCCCCGGTCCTTCTACCTGGCTGGCATCGCCCTGTTGGCGGTCGCCTACCTGACCTACGCGCTGGCGCAGAGCTGGGGCATCACGATCCTGGCGATGATGGCCTACTGGCTCGGCTACTCGATCAGCGGCCACAGCTGCGCCACCATCTGCGGGAACTGCCTGGCGAACCAGGACCGGGCAACTGGCATGACGTTCTGCGAGACTGTCGCGGCGGGGCTGCTCGGGATCGTCGGGCCCATCCTCGGCACGGTGATCGTGGTGTCGTCCGGGGACGTTGACGCCGACGCCATTCGGCCGCTCTTCTTCATCGCCTTTGCCATCACGGTCGGGTCCTTCCTCTTCATCCTCACCCAGCTCTCGGGGCAGCGGTGGGGCGCACGCGGGACCGGTCGAGCGGTGTTCCGCGATCTCGGCGAGGTCCTCAGCGAGGGCCGGTACCTCAAGCGCTGGCTCGTGATCGCCGCGATCGGACAACTTCCGGTCGGCATGGTGTTCGCGTTCTCGTCGGTCTACGCCCATGAGGTCAAGGGAGCCGACGCCGTCGTGCTGGGCGGCATGGCGATCGCCGCCGCGGTGGGCTCCATCGCCCTGGCCGTCCCGCTGGGTCGGATCGCGGACCGGGTCGGGCGGAAACGGGTCCTGTACGCGACGATCCCGCTCTTCTCGCTCTCCTGCCTCGTGCTGATCTGGGCCCCCGGGCCGGCCGCCCTTCTCGCCGCCGGAGCGCTCCAGTCGTTCTACTACATCGGTGGCCCGGTCGCGGCAGCAATGGAACGGGAACTCGTGCCCGCCGCGCGCATGGGCCGGTGGATCGGGATCGCCCGGGTCGTGAAGATGCTGGTCAGCGCCTCGCTCGTGCTGGTGGCGGGGTTCATCTGGGACCGGGTCGGGCCGGAGTACGTGTTCCTGGCATTCGTCGCGATCGACCTCGGCATCCGGCTCCCGCTGCTCGTGACGATGCCCGAGACGCTCGGCATCCGGTTCGCGCCCCAGTCGGTCCAGCTTGCCGACTGAGAGTTGGCCGCTCGGCACTGGGTGGTGCCTCGCACGGCATGTTCGCCGGGTCCGGGCCGAAGCCGTTCGCCCCTCCGGCCCGTGAATGCCGTAGGACGCCCGACCTGGCGGAGGCGGCGACCGTCATGATCGTCAATCAGCCCCCGGCTCCTCCCACCCGGCTACATGCGGGACCACGTCCG
This sequence comes from Candidatus Limnocylindrales bacterium, assembly GCA_036508975.1. GTDB lineage: Bacteria > Chloroflexota > Limnocylindria > Limnocylindrales > CSP1-4 > CAIXZV01. The sequence goes on along the minus strand of DATCGK010000075.1, from coordinate 4,813 downwards.
GCGCCCACTGACCGCGGCCGTGGGCCGCATCATTCGGGGGCCAGCACGCGGCGGGTGCGGGGTGGTCACCTCCAGCGACCGTAGCCCACCTTTCGCGGCCGTACGCCCACGGCGGACGATCGAACCATAGCAGCGTGGCCCAGCCCCACCCGACAGCCAAACCTCATGCGACCCCGCGCAGCGCCCTCCGGACGTGGTCCGGCACCATGATCCGCGGTGTGGGACCGGCGGGCTCAAGTCCTCTCCCCGACCAGGTCCCGGTCACACGATCGCGCCACCGATCCACCGCTCCACACTCGTCAGTGCGATCTCGAGCGGCAGTCGGGCCGGGACGTTAAGGTCGGTCGTGGAGGTTTGACTCCTCTCGCCCCGACCAGATCCCTCCAGCACTCGATTCGTGCGTGGATTCGGCCCGTTGACCCCTCCCGCCGGGTCGGCATCTTGCACCGACCTACCTCTATGTCCCGCATCGGGTCTCCGTGTGCGTCGGGTCGCCCCGTCGCTCTGTGCGACCGGGCAGATCTGCCCACCTCATCGGGTGAGGCGAGCGGCTAGAGCGTGCACCTCGATCGCCCGCCTTGCTACATTCGACGCATGAAGGACTGGATCGCGCAGGAGATCGCCTCCGCCGTCAACGAGGCGCAGGAGCGCGAGGGGAGCGTCACCCGCTGGCGGGCGCCGCTGGTGGCCTACGCGAGCGCGGACGACCCGCTTTTCCCGCAGCTCAAGCAGATCGTGCGGGCCACGCACGCCACGCCCGAGGAGCTGCTCCCGGGCGCACGGTCCATCATCGCGTATTTCCTGCCCTTCGAGCGCGACGTGCCGCGGAGCAACCGGCCCAACCGCAACGCGTCGGAGCCGTGGGCCATGGCGTACGTGGAGACGAACGCGCTTATCCGCGAGGTGAGCGGGCGCCTGGCCGACGGGCTGCGGGCACGCGGGTTTGACGCCGCCGTCCAGCCGCCCACGCACAACTTCGACAAGGAGATGCTGATGAGCGACTGGTCCCACAAGCACGTCGCGTACATCGCCGGGCTGGGCCAGTTCGGGCTGCACCGGATGCTCATCACGGCGGCCGGGAGCGCGGGTCGGCTGGGGAGCCTCGTGACCACGGCGCCCCTTGAAGCCACGCCGCGGTCCACCCAGCCCGCATGCCTCCACACCCTGGACCGGTCGTGCATCGCATGCGCGGACAACTGTCCTGTCGGCGCGCTGACCCCTGACGGGTACGATCGCCAGGCTTGCTACGCGCTCTGCCTCGAGAACGCGGACCAGCACAAGGGGCGCGGCCTGGCCGACGCCTGCGGCAAGTGCGTCAGCGTGGTGCCCTGCACGTACATCGATCCCGTGGCGCACAAGCTCGCCCGGCCGGCGGCCGCCGCAACTGCAACCGCCCCGGGGACCTGACGCAGCCGCCGCTGTCCCCGCAGCAGCCGCTGCGCAACCACCGCTCCACCCCCGTCAAAGCGATCTCCAGCGGCAGTCTGGGCGGGAGGTTAAGGTCGGTCGTGGAGGTTTGACTCCTCTCGCCCCGACCAGATCTCAAGACACACCGAAGCCGGACCCTCTGCGGTGCGGCTTTTCTGTTGCCGGGCGGGGGCCCGGAGGAACCATCGCGAGACCTCGACGAGGTCAAGGAATGCGGGCCGGCATGAGAATGGCAAGCGCGAGCGTCCCTCGGCGTCGGGACGGGGCAGCGCCCTGGCGGTCTGCCGGGAAGGACTGCCGGTGTCGGACGCCATCAATGAAGGCGAACCCGAAGCAGTCGTGATGTCCAGACCACCTGCAGCCACCGGCGTAGCGGGGTCGGCCTCGAAGCGGCGGCACGGTCCGATCGCCTGCGCCCACTTGGCCCCGATACGCCGCCCAGACGAGATGGACGCTATGCCGGTGATCGGGCACCGATCGCTTGCGCCCTCGATCACGCGCCGCGGCCGGCGGCAGTGACCACCGCGACGCCTTCTCGAGCCGTGCCATCCTAGAACGCGTGACTGATCCCCTCGCTACCGACGAGACGCGTATCGATCGCTGGCTGTGCGCGGTGCGCCTCGTGAAGACCCGCCCGCTAGCGACGCGGTTGTGCGAGGGCGGCCACGTCCTCGTGAATGGATTGCCGGCGAAGCCGTCGACAAAGGTTCGCGCGGGCGATCGGGTGGAGGCCCTCATCGCGGGTCGCGAGCGCATCGTCGAGGTCATGCGGCCGATCGAGTCGCGTGTCGGGGCCGCCGTTGCCGCGACCTGCTACGTGGACCACAGCCCGCCCGTCGTGCCGCAGGCCGGGCCAGAGATCATGACCATGCGTGGGGAGGGCCGGCCCAGCAAGCGTCTCCGGCGCGAGCTCGAGCGCCTGCGCCGGGGTGCCGACGCCTGAGCCCGATGTCGGGATGGCGTCGGCCCCATCGAGCGCGTCACACGGAGCCGTCGCTTCCTTGTCGCCTGGCACCGTTGGACCCTCACGTATCACGCGTCATGCGGTTGTCGCCATGGAGACCGTGACGGAACGCCCGTGGGGGAACCACCGGCGGGTGCCCGGGCCTGTCAAGCCCTAGCCGTGTCAGGGGCCTTCATCTATGCTTGACTCATGACAGCGCGAGTAAAGAACCGACGCCGCGGCTACACCCGGGTCAGCGCGAAGCACCGGGTGACCCTCCCGGTCGCAACCCTGCGCGAGGCGGGCATCCGCACCGGTGACACCCTGCGCGCTGAGGTCCACCGCCCTGGCGAGGTCGTCCTGATCCGCGACACGGACCCGCTCGACCGGTTCGCCGGTGCGCTGACCGGCGTGTATGAGCCTGGCGAGCTCGACGAGCTCCGCGACGGATGGGACTGACGGTCCTCGACGCCGGCATCGTCATCGCCGCCCTCGACGCGTCCGACGCGCACCACGAGGCGGCGCTCGACGCACTCCGCGACGCCCGCGCCCGCGGCGACGCGTTCCTGGTGCCTGCATCAGCCTACGCCGAGGTCCTGGTCGGCCCGAGCCGGCGCGGCGCGGACGCTGTTGCCACCGTGGATGCGTTCCTCGATGCGCTGGCGGCCACCGTGGAACCCGCAAGCCGGGAGATCGCCCGAGCCGCCGCGGCGCTCCGGGCAGAGCACGGGCGGGGCCTCCGCCTCCCCGATGTACTGGTGCTCGCGACCGGAGCAGTCGCTGGCGCGGACCTCGTCCTCACGACCGACGCCGGGTGGCCGGCCACAGGCAGGACCGTGCATGTCGGCGGGGGAGCATGAGGTAGGTTCCGCGGGGCCGACTCCTCTCGCCCCGACCAGATCGACCTCATCACGTGAGGTCGAGCACTCTCTCCTGAGCCAACTCCGGCGTGAGCCCATGCCTCCCATTGGGTCGTCGGCCGTGTCTCGTCATGACGCTTGACAGTTGTATCACCGGTGATACGGTAATGGCATGGATACGGTGACGATTCGGGAGTTGCGCAACCGCGGAGGCGAGGTCGTCGACCGCGTCGAGGCCGGCCGGCACGTGACGGTGACGCGCGATGGGCGCCCGGTCGCCGAGCTGCGGCCGCTGCGCTCACGAGGCCTCTCGGCTACCGCGCTGCTCGAACGCTGGCATCGCCTTCCGGCGGTTGACGCCACGAGGCTGCGCCACGACGTCGACACGGTGATCGAACCCGGCCTGTGAGCGACCCCGAGGGCCTGCTCGACACCAGCACCCTGCTGCTGCTGCCGCGGATCGACGATCCGTCGGCACTGCCCGACGTGCCTCTCATCTCGGCCATCACCCTGGCCGAGCTCTCCGTCGGCCCCCTGGTCACCGACGACGATGCGGAGCGCGCCCGTCGCCTGGCGCATGTCCAGCAGGCGGAGGCGGACTTCGACCCCCTGCCGTTCGACGCGGCCGCCGCTCGCGCGTTCGGCATGGTCGCATCGTCGCTGCGTCGCTCCGGCCGCAAGCCCGCCGCGCGCGCGCTGGACGCGCTGATCGCGGCGACCGCGATCGCCAACGGCCTCCCGCTCTACACCTGCAACCCGGATGACTTCGCCGGGATCGACGGCCTCACGCTGCGTCCGGTGACCGTTCCCGGCTCACGCTAGTCGTTCGACCGATGAGCTGGGTTCCGCGGGGTCAAAACCTCTCGCCCCGACCATTCCCACATGCTGCTCCTGCAGGAGCGCTGCCAGCCCGAGCAACCACGCGTTCTCGTTCGGCTGCGGGTGCACCGCGAGCGCCTGGGACCCCTGGACGTCGATCCGGGCGAGGATCTCGTGCCGTGCCTCCTCGCTCAGCCGGTCGGGGACTGCCGGGTTCCGCCAGAGCGCGCCGAACTCCGCCAGGCGCTTCCGGGCGCCGGAGCCGGAGCATGCATCGCCGGCGCAGGAGCTGCCGGCCGGTCCGTGCGCCGCCAGGCACGACTGAACACGCGTCGATCGCGAGCTGGCCGGTTGCCAGCGGCCGCTGGAGCTCCGCGCGGGCCACCTCCACGTCGACCGCATCCGGTGCCGCCTCCAGGGCCCCACCCGCCGCATCGCCGCAAGTACCTGGTCGATGTCGGCCTCCGAGGACCGGACGCCGTCCAACACCCGAGCGAGCTGCTCCTCCTACGGCTCGGCCGCGTATGACGGTCCGTCATGACTCGGTGGTCCGGCGGCAGGAAACTCGGGTGCCGCCGGCCGGCGACCGATCGGTCGCGCGCTCAATGCGGTGCCGATATTCGGATCGCAGCCTCGTCGTCGGTCGCAGCCACGCTGGCTTGACATGCCTCTTCGGAACCGTCTCGGACGCTTGGCACGGCTCGCAACCCTGCCCGAGACACGCGGCCTCATCGTCGCGACCGTCCGCTCGACGACCCTTCGC
>DATCGK010000074.1:0-3379 GCA_036508975.1 Candidatus Limnocylindrales bacterium | reverse complement strand
GTTGCGTACCTGGGCCCCGAAATCGTTGAAGTAGTACTCGCGCGTCACCTCGTGGCCGGCCGCCTCGAGCACCCGGCAGAGCAGGTCCCCCACGAACGCGCCCCGCGCGTTGCCGATATGGAGCGGGCCTGTCGGATTCGCGGACACGAACTCGACGTTGACGCGGTGCGGGGTCCCGGCCGGGACGTGGCCCCAGGCGTCCGGGCGTGCCAGGACGGCGCCGACGACGTCCGCGAGCGCCGCGTCCGCGAGCGTCAGGTTGAGGAACCCCGGCGCGGCCACCGTCACGATGCCGACGATGGAGCCCGGGCGTGCGGCGTCCGCCCGGAGCTCGGTGGCCAGCGCCTCGGCGATCCGCAGCGGCGCCATCCGGCACAGCCGGACCAGCTTCATCGCAAGATTCGACGAGAGGTCGCCGTGCTCCGGGTTCGCAGGCCGTTCGATCTCGATCGCGGGGCGTTCGGTCGCGGCGACGGACGGCAGCGCGCCCGCGGCTGTGGCGCGTTCCCAGGCCGCCTCGAGCGCGACCCTCGCGCGCGAACGGAGCGGCACGAACGCTGCGGGCTCGTCGGCCTGGGTCACGTCACCTCCCGGAGTGCTCGATGTTCGGGCGGCGCGCCGCTTTCGGTCGCGCGCGGCCCGGCGCGCATCGTAGCGGAGCGACGCATTGGCGGTGGCGCTCGAGCCTCGCGGGCGCGCTCTCAGCAGTAACCCCGGACCCGCCGTACCCCAGTACGGGGGTCCCAGTACCGATTTGGTGCGGCCGCGCAACGAATTGTCGTCTATCTGAGCGGTGGAGTGTGGTCCGGACGACTTCCGGTACCCCGCGAGTACTAGACGCCACGCCGTTCTCTCGCGCACACTTTGCCTCGCGAAGGGTACAAGCGGCAGGGCACGCCCCTGCCAAACGGCCCGGTCGCACCCGGCCTTATCCGCGGCGCTCGTTCGCCGTGCCAGCATCTCGGGGACAGGAGAACCATGGACACCAACATCCGGCGCCTGAAGCGCGCCACGACATTCCGCAGGGCGGGCTGGCTCGCAGTCGCGAGCATGGTCGGAATTGCGCTCGCCGGACCGGGTGCCGGGATCGCTCTCGGGACACAGCCCTCTGACACCGGCCACAAGGCATTCGTATGCAAGTATGTCGGAACCCCCGGCGTAGATGAACGCCTCCAGACCGGGCAGAACCCGATCGACGTTGACTTCAGCGCCATTGACCAGAACCCGGTCGTGGTCGGCTCGTACTTCACCGACAAGCAGGGACGGTCGTTCGTACTAGCGATTGACACCGGCCAGGCTTCGCCGTCCGTGACTGATTGCCCCCAGACCACACCCCCGCCGACTGACGGCTCCGGCAGCCTCCTCGTCACAAAGGCCCTTGCTGGCGACCTCACCGGGTTCTCGGCGGGCGACTTCACGTTCAGCGTCTTGTGCGACGCGACGGCCTACGGCCCCGTCACGATCAACCTCGCGTCCGGCAGCGCGTCGGCCCAGGCGATCACCGGCATCCCGGCCGGCGCAGTCTGCACCGTCACAGAGACGGGCCGGGCAAACCCCGGCACCAGCTGGACCTGGGGCGCCGTTCCGGCCGCGGGCAGCGCGACGATCGTCGCCAACCAGCAGGCGAGCGTGACCATCACCAACACCCGTACATCCACCGGGCCGGGCGGCAACTCCGGTGGCGGTGGCAACTCCGGTGGCGGTGGCAACTCCGGTGGCGGCGGCAACTCCGGTGGCGGCGGCAACTCCGGTGGCGTCGAGGGCGCAACGGGGACCCCAGCAGCCACATCGCAGCCCACCAGCACGGGCGTCGTCGCCGGCGCCACTGGCAAGCCCCACATCACACCGCCGCCGACGGACACCATTGGCATCCCGATGGGCCAGCCGTCGGGGGACACCTGGCGGATCGCCCTTCTCGGGCTCGCCGCCCTGTTCGCCAGCCTCCTGGTCCTGAGGCCGCGCACGACCAGCTCGGAGCGTCGCCACCGCTAAACGTTCCGCACCATACTGTCCCCAAGACGCTCGAACGTCGGGGCCTGGACAATCGGGCCCCGACGTTTCGATTCCGGGGAACATCAAATCTTGGCCTGATACGGAGGCGAAGCGGCGAGGGGGGCGCACGCCTCAGCCCTGTACTGCGACCCGATCACCATCGCTGACCAGTGCGACCACGCCGCTGTACTCCGCGCGAACGGCCGAAAGGGTCGCCGCGGGATCGCGGTTCAACTGGAGATGCGTGAGGAGCACCTGCGAGGCGCCGGTCGCAGCGGCCAGGAGCCCAACTGCCGCCCCATCGAGGTGCAGGTCGGGGACCGGAACGGGGCCGGGGCCGAATGCAACTTCGCAGAGCAGCACGTCGCCTGGGCGGATGAGCGGTGAGAGGTCCGCAGCGCGACCGCAGTCGCCCGAGTAGACCAGACCCGGTCCGTCGGGCGCCGAGGCGAGCGTGACGCGGGTCGCGAAGCTGTCTTCGGTGTGGGTCACGCGGACGCTCTCGACTCTGAACAGGCCGACCTCGACGTGGCCCTCTGCGCGATCTTCGATCTCCAGCGATCCGGCGGCGAAGCCCGCCTCGCCGGTCACACCGTCAAGCCGCTCTCCCAACCGCGCGGGCGCGATCACGCGCAATCGGCGCGGGGGGTGGAACTCGTAGCGCAGGTAGTGGCGAAGCGCCACGAGGTCGACGAAATGGTCGGGGTGCAGGTGGCTGACGACCACTCCCGCCAGATCGGCAGGTTCGAGGCGCCCGGCGAGCCCCGCGAACGCGCCCTGGCCCATGTCGAGGCACAACATCGCTCCCTCGTGAAGGACGACGTAGCAGGACGACGCGGTCCCGGGGCGATTGGGGTAGGCGGCGCCCGATCCGACGACGAGGAGCTCCATCGCGCGGAGACTACCGGTCCGCGCGCCCGGACACCAGTCGCCGATCCGGCGAGCGACCCGCGGTCAGCTGCCCGGGACCGGAGGCGACTTCGCCGGGCCGCCCGGGTTCGGGGAGTGCCCCGGATTCGGCGTGTGATCCGGTTTGCCCAGCTGGGGCGTTGGATCCAGGCTGCCGGGCCTCGGTGACCCGTTCGGTTTCCCTGGATCGGGTGTGTGGCCCGGATTCCCGGGCTTGGGCGTGCCGGTCACGCCGCCCGGTGTGGCCGTGGGATTCGGTCCGCCGGGGTTCGGAGTGCGACCCGGCTTGCCCTGGTCCGGCGTTGCAGCTGGCTGGCCTGGAGTCGGTGACCCGACCGGCTTTCCGGGCGCCGGCGTGATCGCGTCGATCCTGGCCTGTGTCCGCTCCACGGCCTCCCGGATCGCCGCAGCCGCCGGCGTCGGGACCTGATGGAGAAGAGCCTCCAGCACGGCCTGGTGCCTGCCCAGCTCGGCGATG
>DATCGK010000073.1:0-3082 GCA_036508975.1 Candidatus Limnocylindrales bacterium | reverse complement strand
AAGGTCAGGTTGTGGCGATGGGCGAACTTGAGGGCGCTATCCATTCGGTAGACGCCGCCGGCCTTGAAGACGATCGTCGAGCCGTCCGGGACGGTGCCCACGAACGAGATGAGCGCGGCCGAGGCGTCGGTCGATCCCGTCGCGTCGATCGTCGCCGGGACGGCGATGCCGGCCACCACCGGAGCCGGCGTGGGCGTTGCCACCGGAGCCGGCGTGGGCGTTGCCCCGGCGAGGTACGTGTTGGTGATCGTGCAGGTTGCGTTCTGGCCGGCCTGAAGCGTGACGCGCTGGCCGGCCAGTGACACCGGGGCGCCTGTCGGATCCGTGCAGATCCATCCGCCCGGGGTATACCCGCTGGCAGGGCCGCCGGTCTCGAACATGGAGTAGGCAACGCCGGCAGCGATGGAACTCGGGCCGATAGCCGGACCGGGGCCGCTGAACGAGTCCGTGTTGGTGCCGGCGTTCAAGGTCCATGCGCCCGAGCCGGCCGTGCCGCCACTGACGACCTCGACAAGCTTCAGGGTGGGCCTCAGCGCAAGGGCCGGGGTCGGGGTCGCCGCGGGCGGCGGTGTGAGCGCAGGGGCCGGGGTCGGGGTCGCCGCAGGGCGTTGGTGTCGATACGCAGCCAGGGACGTCTGTTCACTGCCGCTCGTCCCGTACACCTGCGTCCCGCGCACAGCAAACGCATCCCCGGCCACCATCGTCGGGACCGCGAGGGCAACGATTCCGCCGATCATGGCGCAGATCTTGAACCAACGTCGGGTGCGCCGACGGCTCGGCGGCGGCGTCGCTTGGTGGGCTCGTTCGTCGATCCACCGGGTCCCATTCCAGAACATCGAGCGCTCCATTCGGCAACCCGGCTGACTCTGGGAGTTCCGTGGCTTTGCGGCCCCGCCTCACGACGGGTGTGCGGTTTCGTGGAGGCGGACCGAATCGAACGCGGCCAGCCACGCGTCGTCAGGCGACGCACTAGGACCATATGGGTTGCGACGTGGTTGGTCTACTGGCATTCGGTACTGTGCCTCCCGCCTAAAGGACTACGGGCAACTGGATTCCCATCGTCCCGCGCACCTGTCATCTGTCGACGCCGATCCAGAACTGAGAACTTCTCGCCGGTCGGCATCCGAAGACCCCTGACGCGGTTCGACTGGCACCCTCGTTTGACCGAACAGCTGGTGACGAGGCAGGAAGCAGGCACCAGGTGGCGGGCTCCGGCCGAGGTTCATCGCCTCCTCCATCGTGAGGTGGGAATGATCATGTCAACTGGCTCCACCGTGATCAGCAGGGGACGGCCAAGGCCGCCATCGCCCGGCGGCTCGGCATGAGCCGAAACACCGTCGGGCGGCTCTTCACGATGCGGGAGCCCAGCACGCCCTCGACGAGGGCTGGGATCATGCGGCCTACCCTGCCGCCGTTCTCGCCGAGGAGGTCATGGGGCGGGACGGCCACGGCGGGAGCGCCCGCGTGAAGGCCGCCCGCTTCCCCGCGCTCAAGACCCTCGACGGCTTTGATTTCGTGGTCCAGCCATGCGTGTGTCGCCACGCGATCGCCCACTTCGCTCAGCTCGATTTCCTCGCCGAGGTCCAGAACGTCGAGCGGGACCCGTGGAACCGCCATGACGCACCGGTCGACCGCGCTAGGAAAAGCGCCGGATGTCGCCGGTCTCGACGATGATCTCGGCCGCGGCGCGCGGCGCGATGCCGACGAACTCGGTCAGTGTCGACTTCGTCTCCTCGACCAGAGCGGTGAGCTCGGTGGTGGCTGCCTTGTCCTGCTCGAGGACGTCGCGCAGCATCGCCACGCGGTGCTCGATCAGCCGCAGCCGCAAGGCGACCGTGAGGTCGGTCACACCGGAGGTGTCGAGCCGGCGGAGCGAGTTCACCCGGGCACTCACCGTCTTCGCCGGCCGGAGCTGGGTGCGCAGGTCCTCGGGCAGATCGTGCACGAGCGCATCGAGCTCGCCAAGGAGCTGCACGCGGACCTTGGTGAGGGAGGTGCGGGCGTTGTGCCACAGGGCGATCCGGTCGCGGACCGAGTCCGGCGCCGCCGATACCGCGTGCTTGAACGCTCGGGCAAGGCGAGGGTTCGTCTGCGTCTCCGCGGCGACCCGGTGGGAATCGAGCCGATCGGTCTTGCCCTCGTGACGGCCGCGCTGGCGGGCCGCTGTCTTGTGCGGCGGCACGTCACGCACGTCGCATCCGGCCGCGACGAGGAACTCGGCCAGATGCCGGCCCAGCCCGCTGGCGCCCTCGACGCCCCAGCGGTCGGTCGGCCCGAGCCCGGCTGCCCAGGCCAGGCCGGCGTCATGCCCCTGGCGAGTGTTCGGGAAGTGGGCGTGTCCGAGCTCACCGCCGCGTGAGTCGAGCACGGTCGCGGTGAACGTCCTGCGGTGCGGGTCGACGCCGACGATGTTGGATGCTGTCATGTGGTCGCCTCCAGGGTCCTGACCGTGGGTGGGAGGGACCGCGCGACGACATCCCAGTCGAGGGGATCGACGCTCTCATCAGGTCAGCACGGTCCTCGGGTGACCGTGCCGGGGTCGACACTTCAAGCGGCGGACAGCCACCCGAACGAGGTGGCGCCGGAGATCTCCTTCGAGTCAGGCCTCGGCACGGTCACCCACCGTACGGGCCGCCGTCGCGGCCCTTCCGGCAGGCACCAGTCCAACACCGGGATCTCCTTGTTGAGCCGCTCGAGCGGGTTGGTGCTGCGGATCTGGCGGCGGTGGGTGGCCGGGAAGGTCAGGTGGGTGAGCAGGTCGGGCTCGGCCGCGACGAGCAGCTCGGCGACGGCCGGGAAGCGCGGCCGCAGGCCGTCGACCACCCGCCCCAGCTGCGCCCGAGCGGAGGCCTCGTCGGGCTCCTCGAAGATCGACCGGACCGCGGACGCGACCATGCTCCGGGCGGAGCGCGGGACGAGGTCCTGGGCATTGCGCGTGCAGTGCACCCGGCAGCGCTGCCAGGCAGCGCCCAGGAGCTGCTCGTGGACCGCCTTGACCAGGCCCCGGTGGCTGTCGCTGATCACCAGGCGAACGCCCGCGAGGCCGCGCTCGACGAGCGAGTGGATGAACGCCGGCCAGGCG
>DATCGK010000072.1:0-3668 GCA_036508975.1 Candidatus Limnocylindrales bacterium | reverse complement strand
GATGCCGTCGGCTCCCTGGCGGTCATCGCATCCGCGCTGATCATCATGGCCGGCGGCCCGGCCGCGGCCGACCCGGCGGCGAGCCTCGTCATCGCGGTCCTGCTCGGGCTCGCCGGGCTCCGGCTGCTCGGCCGGATCGTCCACCTGCTCTCCGAGGGCGTCCCGACCGGCGTCTCGCTCGACGCCGCGAGTTCAGCCCTCCACGCGATCCCGGGCGTGCGCGCGATCCACGACCTACACGTCTGGGGGTTGGCCGAGGACCTCCCGGTCGTCACGGCCCACCTCGAGACGTCCTTCGCCGTCGATACCGGCCGTGTCCTGCTGACCGCCACCGAGTCGCTCCGCCGGATCGGGGTCGGCCACGCCACGCTCCAGATCGAGTCCACGCCCTGCGGCCAGGGCCGGCCCGTGCTGCCCGGGGCCCGCACCCTGCCGGCCGACCGGATTGTCGCCGACGCCACCAACGTCTGAGGAGTCTTCCCATGAGCACAATCCCGCTCGATCAGGTCGTCGCCGAACCGCCTGCGGGCGATCACCCGGGGACGCCCAGGCCTGTTGTCCAGCGCCTCGACACACAGGGCATGTCGTGCCCGATGCCGATCGTGAAGACGGCACAGGCCATGGCCGGCCTCGCGCCGGGCCACCTGCTGGAGGTCATCGCCTACAACCCCAAGGCCGTCACGGACTTCGCAGCCTGGTCGAAGTCGACCGGGAACGCCCTTCTCGACTCGAGCGCCGAGCACTGCGTCTATCGCTTCGTCTTTCGCAAGAAGGAGTAGCGCGTGCCCGCACCTACAGGCTCGCGCCATCGTCCCCGGCCCGTCTGGGCCGCCCCGCACCAGAACCCACGGAGTTGATATGAACCCACCCGTCCACGCGGGCGTCCCGCGCTTCCACGTTGCCGTGACCCGGCTCACCGACGAGACCGCGCGGGCCGAGGCCCACGGGCAGACGCTCGTGCTGGCCATCAAGGGTGGCGACCCGACGCTCGGGTTCAACCCGCCCGAGATGCTGCTGACTGCCTTCGGGGCGTGCATCCTCTCCAACATCACCCGCGGTGCGGCGGAGATGGGGCTCCGCGTGGACGGCGCCGAGGTCGTCCTCGACGGCGTCAAGCGCACCGACCCGCTCGGGGTGGACCCGCTCAGCTACCGGGTGGTGATCCACAGCCCGGACGACCCCGAAGCGCTGCGCGATCTGTACCGCCGCTCGACGACCGACGGCGCGGTCACCGTCGCCCTGCTCCAGGGCCTGTCGCCGACGGGCGAGCTCGTCATCGCAGCCACGACGCCAGCACCCATGTCGGCAGCCGAGTCGTCGGCGGGAGCCGCCCGATGAAGACCAACGCCTGCTCGCAAGGAGCGACCCATGAATGACAACGACATCCTGACAGCGGCCCTCGTCTTCCACGGCCACAAGTGCTGGGCCAGCACGGCGGGCGTCCGCCTGGGCCTCGCGGCCATGGGCGAGCTCGGCGTCGACCGTGCGGGGTCCAAGCAGCTCCACGCGATCATCGAGACCGGCGACCACCACGGCGGGATGTGCTTCGGGGACGGTGTCCAGTTCACGACCGGCTGCACGTTCGGCAAGGGCAACATCGAGAAGAGCGGTGAGGGCAAGTTTGCCGTCACCCTCATCGACAAGGCCACCAAGCGCGCCGTGCGCGTCGCCTACCGGCCCACCCTCCAGCCGCGCATCAAGGCCAGCCCGTTCATGCAGAAGCGCGCGGCAGGCGTCCCTCCGACGGACATCCCCGAGGCCGAGCAGATGGAGGTCGTCAACCTCGTCTGGGACGCGCCCGCCGACGAGGTCATGACGGTCGGGCCGATCGAGGCCACGGCCTGGAGCGAGCCCGAGGAGATCGTCCGCTTCCTCGTCTGCCCGTCGTGCGGCGAGCTGGTGGCCGAGCCCTACGCCCGGGTGGCCGAGGGCAAGGTCGTCTGCCCAGCCTGCTCCGGCTACCCCCGCTGATCGCGGTCTGACGGCGCCCCGGCCATGCCCCTCTACCTCGTCGGCGGGGCCGCGGTCTTCATCGGCTCCGGCGTCATGGCGATGGCCGGCCTGGGCGCCGCGTTCCTGTTCGTCCCGCTCTTCTACTACATGGGGCTGCCCCTGGGCCAGGCCACCTCCACGGCGCTCCTGCTCAACGCGGTGAGCCTGTCCGCCGCCACGGTCGCCTATGCGCGGGGCGGCCTCGTCGACTGGCGGGCGGGCATCCCTGTGCTCATCGCCGCGGTGATCCTGGCCCCGCTCGGCGCGAGCCTCACGGTCCACGTCGACCAGCAGGTGCTGCTGGGGCTCTTCGTGGGCTTCCTCGTGTTCGCGGGCGCCATGATGCTGTTCTACCGGCCGCATGCCGGGCGTCGTGACCTCACGTCCGTGGCAGAGGCGGGCGCGGGAGCGGCGGTGGGCGGCGTGGCCGGGTTCCTCGGCGGCCTGCTCGGCGTCGGAGGCGGCAACATCATCCTCCCCGGGCTGGCTTGGCTCGGGCTCGACGCCAAGGTGGCCGCGGGAACGACCGCCTTGGCCGTCGTCTTCTCGTCGCTCTCGGGGTTCCTCGGGCACGCCGCAATCGGCGGCTTGGATCCCGCGTTCCTGCTCACCATGGCCGTCCTCGCCGGGGCCGGCTCGCTGGTGGGTTCGCACGTCATGCAGACCCGGCTCACCAGCGCGCAGCTCAAGCGGTTCATCGGGGTGCTGCTCTGGGTGATCGCCGCGAAGATGGCCCTTGACCTGATCACGTGAAGGAGAGGTCGTTCCGATGACCACCGCCAATCCCGCGGGCCAGCCCTCCGCTGCACAGCCCGCGGACACGCAGCCCGGGCGCCTCCGCGGCTTCCATCCCGGCTGGTACGGCGCGGTCATGGGCACCGCGATCGTGGGCATCGTCTCGTACCAGAATCCGGGGCAGGTCGCCGACCTGGCGGACGCCATGCAGGCGCTCGGCGTGCTGATGGTCGCGCTGTCGGCGCTGCTGGCCGTGGGGCTCGGGATCCCGTACGTCGCCCGCTGGCTGCGCTACCCCGACACCGCCCGCGCGGACCTGTCGAACCCGGTGCTGGGGGCCCTGTACGCCACGTTCCCGGCCGGCCTGCTGGTACTCGCAGTCGGGATTGCGACGGTCGGCCCGTCCGTGCTGTCCGCGGACGCGACGTTCGCGTTGGTCGCGGTCCTCTCGGCCTTCGGGATCGTGCTGGCGTTCGCCATGAGCGTCGTGTTCGCGGCACTCCTGTTCACGAGCCACGGCGTGGAGCCGCAGGCAGTGAACGGCGCCTGGTTCATTCCGCCCGTCGTCATGATCATCGTTCCCCTGGTGCTGGTGCCGCTGGCCGGCCACGTCGGAGCGGCCGACCTCGGTCTCCTCCTCGCCGTCGGTTACGGCGCCTGGGGCATGGGCCTCCTGCTGTTCGTGCTCGTCGCCTCGCTGCTCTACGACCGGCTCGTCTTCCACCCGCTGCCCGCCGCGCCGCTCGCGCCGTCCCTGTGGATCGGGCTTGGGCCGATCGGGGTCGGTAGCCTGGCCCTTCTCCGCCTCGCGCAGGTCGGTGCTCCCCTGTGGGGCGACGCCGCTCCCGCCGTCGGGGCCGTGTCCCTGATCGGGGCGTCGGCGCTGTGGGGGTTCGGCGCCTGGTGGCTCGCGGCCGCCGCCGTCCTGCTCGGCGCCTACG
>DATCGK010000071.1:0-4273 GCA_036508975.1 Candidatus Limnocylindrales bacterium | reverse complement strand
ACGGGCGAAGCCGGGTGGGCGCCCGATGGCTCCGCTGCCTGCGGTCAGGCCCGACGGGCGAAGCCGGGTGGGCGCCCGATGGCTCCGCTGCCTGAGGTCAGGCCCGACCAGGACGCCGATCGCGGGACCCGGTTCGCCGTGGAAACCAGACTGCGGCCTGACCCGACCGACACGCCCGCCGCGCACCCGGCACAATGCGGGCGACCGACCGCGGGAGAGGGCCATGACCGAACCGCGCACCACCTCGCTCAAGGGTCCCGGCTACGAGCGTTCATCCTCCTGACCAGCGTGCTGTCGATCGCCAATCAGCGCCGGTCGCGCCAGTTCTCGAACGCCTCCACCGCCACCGGGAGCGTGGGGTAGATCCGCTCCTCGTCGATGATGTCCATCAGCTCGCCGCGGACCAGCTGCCGTCGCAGCTCCTGCTTGACCCTGGCCATCGCGAACAGGACGTGGCGCTTCTCCAGGTCAGCGACCAGCTGGCGCATCGCGTCGACCGCCGTCATGTCCAGCTCCACGATGGCCTCGGCGTTGAGCAGGAGCCACGCCACCGGCGCCGGTTGCTCGTCCACCGCGGCCAGGACGTGTGCCCGGAAGTCGTGCGCGTTCGCGAAGCACAGCGGCGCGTCGTAGCGGAAGACCAGGAGCCCCGGGACTTGCTCCGCGTCCGGGTAGTCGTTGATGTCGTGCAGGCCCGCGAGTCCGGGGACGCGCCCCAGGATCGCCGCCGGCGGCCGGGCGATGCGGACGAACAGGTCCGCCACCGACAACCCGATCGCCACCACGATCCCGCCGAGGACGTCGAACGCCAGCACGCCGACGACCGCGGTCAGCGCCAGGCCGAACTCGGTGGACCGGAAGTGTGCCATCCGCCGGAGCTCGCTGACCCGGATGAGGCGAAGGGCCGCATAGATCACGACCCCGGCGAGGGCGGCCTGGGGGATGAGGGCGATGAGGCCGGGGGTGACGAGCACCACGACGATCACCGCCGCCGCGGCGACCAGCCCGGCGACCTGGGTCCGGGCGCGCATCGCGTCGATGATCGCGGTCCGGGAGCCGGAGGCGCTCAGGGCAAAGCCGCCGGTGAGCCCCGCCGCGACGTTGGCGACGCCGAGGGCCAGGAACTCGCGGTTCGCGTCGATCTCCTCGCCGGTCCGCGCGGCAAACGCACGCCCGGTGAGCGCGACCTCGGTGTACGAGACGAACGTGATCGCGGCCGCCGAGCCGACCAGCGCGGTGACGTCGCCGAGCTGGAGGCCGGGCAGGGCGGGGAGCGGGAGCCCGCTCGGGACCGCGCCGATCAGCGTGACGTCCTGCCCCTCGAGCCCGAAGACGAGCACGACCGCCGATGCGCCGATGACCGCCAGCAGCGTGCCGGGGGCCAGCGGCTTGACCCGGTGCAGGGCCACCAGGAACACGACCACCAGCGTGCCCAGCACCAGCGTCACCGGCCGGATCTCGCGGAGCCGCCCGACGAGCTCCGCCACCTTGTCCGGCGTCGTGTGCCCGGTGAGCGAGATCCCGGTGATCGTGCCCAGCTGGGACCCGATCATGATCAGCGCCACGCCCGCCATGTACCCGATGAGGATCGGGTGGGAGAGGAGGTCGGCCAGGAACCCCAGGCGCAGCACCCAGGCCCCGATGCACAGCACCCCGACCATGATCGCCAGGCCGGCCGACAGCGCGAGGTAGCGCGCCGGGTCCCCGGCTGCCAGCGGTGCGACTGCGGCCGCCACCATGATCGCCACGGCCGACTCCGGGCCCACCGACAGCTGCCGGGAGGTCCCCAGCAACGCGTACAGGATCATCGCGATGACCGCGACCCACAGCCCGGTCACGGGCGGCGCGCCGGCGAGGCCGGAATAGGCGAGGCACTGCGGCACGAGATAGGCCGTGACCGTGACGCCGGCCAGCGCGTCGGCGCGGAACCACCCGCGCTGGTAGCCGCGGAACTGCGCGACGCCGGCCACGACGCCGTCGTCCGGGCGCGCCTCGCCGCGGATTCTCATCGCTCGCCTGTCGTCCGGGCGCCGGCCCGTAACGTCGGGACGTTAGGCTCTCCGCTGCGTTCGCCCATGATGCGATGGTAGGCCTACGCGAGGCACGCGGCCCGCTGGTACGAGCAAACCATTCGCCTGCTCCATACTGGCCGACCACCGATCCGGCAGACCCCTTGAGGCTCCGGATACCTGGATCCACCGGCCGACCGGAGCAATGGCCGGGCCGCGGGCCCGCTGTTCATGTCCGGCCCCGTTTTCGTCGCGCCGCTCTACCGGGTCGAGCCGGCGTGAGTACGGCAGCAAGCTGCGATGAGTGGTGGGAACTCCGAGGCGCTCGAACACCCAGAACGCCGCGGCTGCGTCGCTCTGTGGCGCGGAGGGTAACGCCTCGGATTACTTCGCGACCGCCGACTCGGCGGCGGCAAGAAGTCGCTTCGCCTGCTTGATGGCGGCCTCGGTTTCGGACGACGTGACGAGGATCGCCTGGTAGTGCACCTTGTCCTTGATGCCCAACAGTCGGATCAGGTCGTTCTTCACCCTTGGCCCTTCGGGCATCGCCGTCTCGAGGATGCTTACCGCCTGCTCGTGGTCGTCGCCCCGGGAGACCTGGCCGAGCCGAATGCAACAGATTGCATCGGAAGCCGCGATGCCACCGAGAACCGCGAGAGCCGCCGCAACACCACGAAGCGGCAGCACCGGGTCATCCGGCTCGGCATACACGAGCTCAGCTACGGACACAAAGGCACGGGCCGAGACCAGTCGCGTGCGAGCTTCGTCCGGGCCACATGCGTTGGCTCGACCGCCGGATCGACTCATCGGGAGCCTCCCCTTGCGGTCCGAACAAGCGCCTCGATCGACGAACCCCCCAAGTGCAGTCCATCACGACGCCAGCTGGCGACGAGCGGGTCATCGGCCTGAACATGCTCTGCAAAGCGCGACATCGTCACGTCGAACACCTGGCAGGTGTTCCCCGTCACCTCGGTGGCCCACGCGCGCAGTATGGTGACCTGGTCGTTCCAGGTGTCGTCATCAGCGGCGTCAGGCCGCACGAGCAGCAGGTCGATGTCGCTCTGCTCGTCGCCGTCCAGACGAGCGGCAGAGCCGAAGATCGAAGCGTGCAGCACCGGCACGTCCCAGCCTGCAACCCGGGACGACATCTGTTCGATCAGCGAAGCGCGCAGGCCGACGAGCAACTCGACAGCGGGCCAGGCAAGGTGAGCGCGATTGGCCCAGTAGAGGGTCGACGACCCCTGGTCCTCGGCGATCGCGAGCCCCTGCCGGACAAGTCGATGCAGGACGAGCCGGATGCCCCTGTCGCTGCCGGTTCCGGCAAGCCGGTAGACCTGCCGTCCCGTTAGCGGTCGAGTCGTTCCTGCGAGGACCTCGAGCACATGAGCATCCAGTGAGGGGATAACGCACTTGATCGGGTGGGAGACGTCCATGTGGATGACAATATAGTTCCCGCGTGGGAAGTCAAGTAGCGAGCGGACATTGGCCTTCACGCGGCCCCGGCACCACCACGCCGCCTCACCTTGCTGCCGGACTCGAGCCGGCGTGACCGTCCGGCTTACGGGAACGGCAGGTGGGACGACGTACGCACAACCGAGATCCGCGCAGACATGGTCGCGAGTTTGGCGGACCAGTTGTGGTCGTTGGTCACCAGGTGACGGACCTGGGCCGCGAGGCCGGTCCCCACGATGAGCGCGTCGGGCGGCGTGAAACGCTTGTCGGCGCGAAGGTGGGCGGCATCCTGGGCGACCTGGAGATCGACCGGCACACAGACCAGGTTCGGATACGTGCGGAGGAACCGGAGGACCGTGTGATGACCCGGTGGGACGGAACGCATCGGGCGAACGAGGATCTCCATGACGGTCACCATCGAGACGACCCCGGGGTTCCTGCCCGTCGCGACCAGTTCCTTCAGGATGTAGGCAGCGACGGGATGGGTCGAGTCGTTCGCGTCGAAGAACGCCGCGAGCACCGTGGTGTCAAGCAGCAGGCGATCCCCTTCCGCGATCACCTTGAGCAGCGACGATTCGGACACGCGGCTACTCGCCCCAGGCCGTGCGCTCGCCGCGGACGTACTCGAGGGTCTCCTCGCTCGTCCCGAAGACGCCGGTAAGGCTGCCTGCGAACTCGCGGGGCAGGAGACGGACGCGAGCGACGCCCGGCTCGGCCGGGTCTGCTTCGAAGACAAGGATGTCATCAGGTGCCGCATCGAGCGCGCGAACAATCGGCTCGGGCAGCGTGAGCTGGTTCTTCTGGCGGAGGCG
>DATCGK010000070.1:0-5300 GCA_036508975.1 Candidatus Limnocylindrales bacterium | reverse complement strand
ACGTTGGCCACGAGCTCCGTGAGGTCCTGCACCGACAGCGTGGCGAGCCCCTGGTCGGCTGCCTGCGAGCGCAGCTGGGCCACCACCAGGAAGCCCAGGATCAGGAGGACGGCGCCCATCGCCAGGCGCCCTGACCGCCGGCGCATCAGGGCGCCACCGGGGAGGCCGCGCTCGGCGCCACCGGGGAGGCCGCGCTCGGCGCCACCGGGGAGGCCGCGCTCGGCGCCACCGTGGGGGCCGCGCTCGGCACGGACCGGCCGTAGCGGAGGTTGACGGACCCTGCGTACGCGGAGAGGTCCACCGATGCCGGGGTGGCGTACGAGACGCCGATCCCGAACGTCTCCGCGCGGCCCCGTACGAAGTCCACGAACCCGGCGGACTTGGCGAGCCGGTCGAACATGTCGGCGGGCCCAATGGCCGAGACCTGGTACGGCGCGGTCACGTAAGCGGAGTTGACCAGGACGGAGCCGCCGATGTCCACGATCGCCGTGGCCACCGTCACTCGTTCGCCGTTGACCGCGATCGCCTCGGCACCGGCCAGCCAGAGCTCCTCGACAACCGTCAGGACGTCGCGCCCC
Organism: Candidatus Limnocylindrales bacterium; assembly: GCA_036508975.1. Classification (GTDB taxonomy): domain Bacteria; phylum Chloroflexota; class Limnocylindria; order Limnocylindrales; family CSP1-4; genus CAIXZV01. The sequence continues at coordinate 4,722 of DATCGK010000070.1, read as the reverse complement.
GAGGCGAGGTAGTCACGGGCGTTGCCGTCCGGCGGAACGGGCACGGTGGAGTCGCTAAGCTGGATGACGATCCCGGGCCCGGACATCGGCGCGAGGCCCGCGGCGATGCGTGCCCGTTCCAGCTGGTCGTTCAGGTTCCTGGTGACGGCTGCGCCGCCCTGGCCTGCCGCCTCCAGCTCCTGGATGGAGGCGCGCAGCTCCAGGATCTGCTGCTTCAGACCTTCCTGCTGTGCCTGCAGGTCCAGTGCCGTCGCGACGAGCGGCGTCCGTTCCTGGCTGGTGATCCGGACCCGCGGGCCTTCGGACGCCATCTGCGCAGCGATGAGGAAGCCAAGAACGAGCAGCGCGAAGAACAGCGTGATCTGCCAGCCGGGAATCGCGCGGGCGCGCGCCGCGAGCGAGGTCACGGCGTCACGCCCGCCCGGCGCGCCGCCGGGCGACCGCGAGGACGATGATCACCAGCGCGACGACCCCGAGGATGGACGCGAGCACGGGTCCGGTGCCGGCGCCGGCGCCGCCGGTGGACTGGCCGCCATCTGCAGGGGCGGCGGTGGGTGCGGCAGTCGGGGTAGTGACCGCCGATCCCGGAGTGCTTCCGGGCCCCGGCGCGGCGGTCTGGCCGGGCCCGGCCCATCCCGGCGGCAGCGGGCCGGCGGGCGCCGGGTTCGGGCCGTACTTCGTGGGCATGCCGGCGCCGAGGTCGGCCAGCCACGCGTCCTGGAAGGCGCCGAGGTTCATGCCCAGCGCCCTGGTGAACGCCTCGTCATCCGTCAGGCCGTCCGCGTAGGCCTGCACAAGGAGGACCAGCTTGTCCTGGCCGAAGGTGCGGACGAGGAAGTCGATCGCGGACACGCTCGTGCCGTAGGCGAGGTACCGCTTGGCCGAATCGAACATCGGGAACTGGCCGCTCAGCCCGGTGAGGGGCAGCAGGTCCCCTGATCGGACCGCCTGCTCGACGAGGTTCCGGAACGTCGTCGTATAGCCGGCCGACAGGTAGGTGGCCAGGCCCTCGTTCAGCCAGGTCGGCGGGAACCGGTACGGGTTGTGGACGGCGGTGTTGAAGACGAGGTGCGCCAGCTCGTGCGGAACGACGCTGCGGACGTCCTGGCTGTTCATCGTGGCCTCGGTGATCAGCCCGAACAGCGTGCGGATGTCCGCCCTCGCCTGGCCGATCGTCGTCTCGCCGGGGGTGCTTCCGGTCGCCAGCGCGAACGCGGCATCGTCGGCGTAGATGAAGAAGTCGACCGGCTGGGTCTCTGTCACGCCCAACAGGGCCGACGTGTCGGCAATCGCCTTCTCCGCGATCCGCAGCTCCTGCTGGGCGAACGCCTTGGACCCCTGGTACCAGTGCACTGTCACGAGATCGCCCGTGACGGTCTGCCAGGACTCCGACGTGTCCTGGTAGTCGACCGTCAGCGGGGCGCTAAGGCCGATGACGGTGCCGGCCGAGACTGCAGCCCAGGTCGCCGTGAACTTCGTGTTGGGGGCAAGGTTGCCGCCGGTCAGGTCCAGCGAGTACGCCAGGTCCGACGAACCGGTCCCGGCCGGCGAGGGCACGTCGATGATCTCCGGCCCGCTCGCGCCCGGGAAGAGCAGCCGCAACTCCACGCGGTCCGGCCTCACCGACGTGGTCAGTGGTACGGCGAAGTCGATGGACCGGCCGTAGGTCGCCTTCGCGGTGGGGGTTCCGAACGTCGCGTCGGCGGCGCGGGTGACCGCGGCGAGGGACGGCAGCAGCAGCGCGGCCGCGACGATGGCCGCGAGCAGGGGGCGTCCCAGGCGGGAAGCGCGGATCACGGCGTCTTCCCCCACGCCAGCCCCGCGAGCCTCAGGATCCCCGTCCCCGTCTGGCTGGCCCCGAGGAGGCCGTCGCGCACGAGCGAGAACGATGTGCCGTAGGAGACGGGGACCACCGGCACCTGGTCCTTCACGATCCCCATCGCCTTCGCGTAGGCCGCGGTGGCGTCCAGCGCGCTCGACGCGGCGGTCGCCGTGGTCACGGCGGCGTCGAAATCGGCGTTGGACCAGCCGCCCTGATTGGCCGTGGACCCGGTCTCCAGGAGCACGCCGAGGAAGTCATTGGGCCCGGGATAGTCCGCCACCCAGGAAAGGCTCCAGATCTGCGGCGGATCGGTGGCGAGGCGCTCCTGGTACGTGGCGAAGTCCATGGTGGCGTAGTCGATCGTGACGCCCAGGTTCTCCCGGAGCATCGCCACGATCCCCTCGTCATAGCCGCCGCCGTTCGCGACGAACGAAACTGCGGGCAGACCCGCGCCGCCCGGATACCCGGCATCGGCGAGGAGTTGGCGAGCCGCAGCCGGATCGTACGGTGGCATGAAGTCGCCGGCCGGCGCCCCGGGCATGCCGGCAGGGACCATGCCGGTGGCCGGGACCGAGGAGCCCGGCTCATCGAGAGCGGCCAGGCGACGCCAGTCGACGGCCTCGGCGAACGCCCGGCGGATGCGGACGTCGTTGAACGGGGCATGCTGCGTGTCGAAACCGTAGTAGGTGACCGACAGCGACGGGTCGCTTCGCAGCGACGGACCGAGAATGCGGTCGTAGGCGAGCCAGCCCGAGTCGAGGTAGCTGACCGGGGTGACGTCGACGTCACCGGCCGCGAACGCGTCCACGGGGCCGCCCGTGGCGAGCGTCGTCAGCATGCGCACGGTCTCGATCGCCGGCTTGCCCGCCCAGTAGTTCGGGTTCGCCGTGAGCACGTACAGTCCTGCCGCGACCTGCGACAGGGTATAGCCGCCGCTTCCGACGAAGTTGGCGGGGGTCGGGATGATCTCGGCGTTGGTCGCGGACGCAGGGACGATGGCGAATGGCGCCCCGGACACGATCGCCGGCAGGTCCCCACCGCCCCGCTCCAGGTCCACGACGACCGTCCGGTCGCCCTCGGCCCGGACGCCCAGCGTCTCGATATCGGAGGACTGCCCGGAGAGGAGGGCCCGCGCGCCCACGACGTTCGCCGCCAGTGATGCCAGGGGCGACGGATCGCCGGGGGCGAACAGCCGGCGCCAGCTGTGCACCACGTCGGCAGCGGTCAGCGGTGTGCCGTCGCTGAACTTCAGGTTGGGCCGGAGGGTGAAGGTGACCCGCCGCCCGGCATCCTCGACGGTCCAGGACTCGGCGAGGGCGGGGCGCACCGTCAGCGTCGGATCGACGGCCGTGAGCGTCTCGTATAGCTGGCTGACGTACGACGCGCTGCCAAGGTCGCCGTGCTTGGCAGGGTCCAGCGAGGCCGGCATACCGGCCAGGATCGTCACCGTGCTGGTGTCGGCCGCGGACGCGGCAGGTGCCGACCCGGGCGCCTGGGGCCACAGCCCGATCAGCATCGTCGCGGCCAGCCCGATGGCGACGGCCGCGCCCAGGAGCCGGCGGCGCGACGACGACGGCGCCACGGGGCCCCCGTCGATCAGCTCAGCCTCCACCACGCCACCTCCGGCAGTCCCGGGTCCCATCGCCGGGGGTCCAGCACGCGTTCCACCGGGATCGGGACCCGGGGATGCACGGTCCACGCGTAGCCATCGCCGGAGAACCCGGCCAGCAGGGCCACGATGCAGAACCAGCGACGCACGGCCGGAGTATACGGGCGGCGGCGCGTTGGACCCGCCGGGCGCCGTGTCGCCGGAGCCGGACAAGGAAATGAGGCCTCGCGTGCCACACCGCCGGGGGAACGATGCTGTCTGCGAGGCCTCTGCCACAGGGAACGACGCTGGTCGCGATCTGTTAGGGGGCACGGGGTGCGATTTCCGGTGGTGACCGGCGGTTGCCGGCGAGGGTCGCGCGACCGGGCCGCCGGGCCGCTACGTCCTCGTCCCCTCCCCTGCCCCGCCCACGAGCAGGTCTCGCCGCGAGGCGAAGCGCTTCAGCACCCGGTAGTAGTTCTTCTTCGAGAGCCGGTCCCGCTCCTCGTCGGGCAGGCTGGCCCAGCCGCGGTGCGCGTGGCGGAACACCGGCACACCTGGCACACGGACGGCCCGGCGGGGCGCGGCGTCGTCGGGCTCTCCCTCGCCCTGCTCGCGCAGCACGAGGCTCCACCAGATGTCGAGGTTGCGGTAGAAGACGAAATGCTCGTCGAGTGGGCCGCCGGCGACGTAGTCGGACCGGCGGAAGGCCATCGCATAGCCCTCGATCGCGTCCACGTCGATCACGTTCTCCCCGGCGTCGCGGAACCGGCGGAGATCGTCGGACACGATCCCGAACGGCCCGGCGACCGCGACCGTCGGATCCTCGAGCGTGGCCACCAGCGCCGACACGAGGTCACCCTGAAGTTCCAAGGACGTGTCCAGGAGGACCACCACGGCAGCCGTCGCCCGTCGGATCCCAGCGTTGAGAGCGGCCGCGAACCCGAGCCGGGCGCTCAACCGGAGGACCTCAAGCGTGATCCCGTCCGCCGGCGGTCCGGCAGCCTCCACGGCGGCGAGCGCCGCGACCTGAGCCGACGATGCCCCGTTCTCCACCACGATGACCTGCGTCCCGGCCGGCGCCGTCGACGCCAGCGCTTCCAGCATCCTGGCCACGTCGTCGGGCCAGTCCGTTGCGAGCAGCACCACCGAGGCCGTTCCGGCCGCAGGCTCGTCGAGTCGGGACGGCACGCTCGTGCTGGAGCCGAACCGGGTGACCTCGCCATCCGCGACGTCCGGGGGCGCAGCGCGGGCGAGGTCGTACAGGGTTCCGACGTCGACGACCTTCCAGCCGGCGGCGCGGATCCGCACG
>DATCGK010000069.1:0-3901 GCA_036508975.1 Candidatus Limnocylindrales bacterium | reverse complement strand
CGGTGGCGGCAGGAGTCGCCGCGCTCGCGGTGCGCCAGGCGTTCGAGCTTGCCTCATCCGGGGCCACCGACCAGCAGGTCGCGACCGCCACCGGCCTCAAGCCCAAGCACGTCGCTGAGATCTTGACGAACCCGATCTACGCTGGCCGGCTTAGGACGGGAGAGATCGCAGGGGTCGACGCGATCATCGACCCAGCGCAATGGTCGGCGGTCCAAACGGGGCGTGAGCGACGTCGGACGCGGACTCCCGGCCGGATCGTCAAGCGCGCGTATGCCCTTAAGCTTGAGTGTGCGTCCTGCGGTCGATACCTGTACGGCGACACGGGTCGCTACCGCCATCCGGCTCCCACATGTGAAGGCTTCATCTCGGGGACACCCATGGTCCGGCGTCGTTACAAGAACGGGCACGACCGTCGGGTGCAGGGACACTCATATCCCCAGGCGGCGTACGAGAACGCTGTCGGATTGTTGCTGGAGAAGATCGGCAAGGTTGACGACGCGGTGATCGCGGAGGTCGTGAGCAGGTACGAGAGCCAGGGTCCCCAGATGGACCAAGTCACGCTGGCCCGGATCGCGCGTGAACGCGATACGGCAGCGAGCCGTCTCACGCTCTCGAGGGACGTTGACGCTTGGAAGGCGACGATGACCCGACTCGATGCCGAAGAGAGGATCGCCCGCGAGCCCAAGGAGTCGCAGCGCCTCGAGCCGGAGGTTGTGCTCTCGTACCTGCGCTCGCTGCCCTCGATGTGGGCCGACGCGGGACCGGAAGGTCGCCAGGCTATCGCCGTCTCGATCTTCGCCCGGACAGCCGTCAAGGGCTACGAGCGGATGGAGTACGAGCTGACCGATCACGCCGTGCGCCTAGGAATGAACGCCGCACTGCCGGCGGTCCTAGAGCTCCGGGGTTCGTTCGCTGAGTTTGGTCGGGGCGAGAGGAGACAAACCTCCACGACCGACCTTAACGTCCCGGCCCGACTGCCGCTGGAGATCGCGCTCACGGGGGTGGAGCGGTGGAACGACGGCGCGACTGCCTGACCCGGGCAGGCAATTTGGCGAAGTGGCAGTGACCCGCTGGTCAGTTACCCCGACCACGTCAAGGCGTGCGGATCCCAGGTGCCCGCAGCGGTCCCGTCGAGCACCCGATCGAGGAATCGGCGCACCGTCGCCAGCGCAGCTTCGAGATCCCGCTCCGGCAGCCCGGGCACGTCGCGCGCCACCCGAGCGTACCCGGCTCGCCAGCCGGCCGCCTCCGGCGCCGGCAGCTCGGGAGGTATCTGGAGCCCGCGGCGCCGGACCTCGGAGGCAAGCGCGCGCCCGAGGTCGTCTGCGGCGATGGTCTGGGTGTGCGCGATGAAGGCGAGATCCGCGAGATCGCGGTAGCAGGTGCTGGGCTGGGCGGGGCCGAGCGCCCGCGGGTGGACCTCCAGGAAGGCGCACACCTTGTCTGCGACGTGATCGGCAAGCGGGTACGCCCGGTACCGGACCGGGTCGATGCCAGGGATCTCGAATGGCACGAGGGCGGCCACCTCGTCGGGCTCGCCGGTCATCAGAAGGTCGGTGACGAGATCGACATGGAAGCGCGCGAACTCCGTGGCGCCGAGATAGGCGATGACCGGGATGCGGAGGGTCGCACGGCCCTGGGCAACCTGGCGGCCCGGGCTCAGCTCGAAGCGGAAGAAGTCGCCGAGATCGAGCGAGGCGGCCGCCCGCAGGGCCAGTTCGGCTTCAGCGAGGCCCGCGACACGACGGTACAGATCGATGTCGACCGTGTGCCGCGCGGACCCATGCATCCGGGCCAGGAGTGCGGTCGCGCCCTTCACCACCCACGCCTCGGGCTCGGCGACAAAGACGCGGGCAAGGAGCCGGTCATAGGCGAACTGACGCTGGAGGTCGGCGAGCTGCGCCCCGGGCCGAGCCAGCGCCAGCCGGCGGAGCTGGTCTGTGAGCGCCTGGCGCAGCGCCGCCGGCTCGCCGTAGCGACGGTCAGTCATGCGGGGCGCGCCTCGGCCATCAGGACTTCGCGCTCGCGCGAGCCGGCACGCTGCAGCAGCTCGTCGAGGAGGGCGAGTCCGTCGCCCCGGCCGCACCCGAACCGGTGGGCATGCGGCGCGAGCGCGTCGGCGACCTCGCGTGGGTACTCGAAGGCCCGCTCGAGCACCTCGGCAGCGATCCGGGCGACGCCGTCCGGATCGACCTGGTCGGCCAGTAGGTCGCCGATCATCCGGCCGGCCCGCGTCGTCGGCAGGCCCCCGAGCACAACGCGCTGCTCGGGCGGGACGCGGCCCCGGTGGATCCGGACATCGCCGCGCCGGGTCTGCCGACGCCGCGGCAGGGTGAACTCGTGGACATCGGCCCGCAGGTCGCCGACCCCGTAGAGGGCCGCCGCCGAGGCGTGGGACACGACGGCACCCTCGAGATCGTCGAGGCGCTCCCAGGCCGGGCGCGCCGGGTCGAGCCCGAGCCAGGCCGCCCGCAGGGCCAGGTGATCAGGCTCGGCAGCGCCACGGACCCGGTACACGCCATGGGCGACGCGCTCAAGGAGTCCTCCCTCGGCCAGGCGGGAGAGCGACCGCCAGGCGACGCCGGCGGCCCTCGCCTGCTGGAGCGTGACGAGGCCCCACTGGCCCTCGGCGACATCGCGAATGCGCGTGAGCGGGCTGGTCATGCTGCAAAGTATAGCCGTTCCGTCATACTATGCAGCAGCATGCCGCCATGTTCCCCGGCAGGCCATTCGTTGTCTTCGTGGCCATCGCGTTGATGCGCGACATCGCGCAGTACGGGACGGTGTATCGACCGCCCGGTCCAGCGAGCGCTCGAGGAACCGGGCGACGGGCTCGTCGCATCAGCACGGCGTTTGGGTGCGGCATCATATGGTCGCCCGGCGCGATGTCGAGACCGATGCCCCGCTCCTGACCGTACCGGCCGGGGTCCTGCTGGCACCGCTCGGCTGATCGGGGCGAACGAAGACCGGAGGGAGGCGGACGCATGGCGCGCACATGGTTGTCGATTCGCGTGGACCTCATCGAGGGGCATGGCGAGCATCTCTGGCCGCGACCCGGGCGCCTCTTCGCCGCCGCCCGAACCCACACGTTCGCCCAGCTCGCCGACGCGATCGATGATGGGTTCGCCCGCTGGGACCGCGCGCACCTCCACCAGTTCGAGCTCGCCGATGACACCCGCCTGACCACACCGTACGAGGACTGGGAGGAGCTTGGCCCCGCGCTCGACGATCGGCGGACGCGCCTGGGACGCCTGAAGCCCGGCGAGCAGTTCGTCTACGAGTTCGATTTCGGCGATTCCTGGAACCACCTCTGCACGGTCGGCCCGGAACGGATCGATCCCCACGAAGCCCTGGGGATCGTGCCGGCGAAACCGCTGCCCTACTGGGGCTGGGGCGTTATTCCCGATGCGTACCTGCGCCGCTGGGACGGTGATGACGGGGAACATCGGCGGCCGCGCGACCCGGGCCTGTCCGACCTGCCGCCCCTGCGGCCGGGGTGGGGTTCGCGCGGGTGGCGATGACTGGGCAGGGCAGAGAACGCACATAGAACGGGTGTTCTGGTCGGGGCGAGAGGACTAGAGCCGCCACTTTCCAACTGATCGTCAGGATTGGCCGAGGTAACGGTCAGGGGGGCCTTCGGCGAGCGACGGCGATCGCCTGACCACCCGCGTTCAAGGCCGGACATGCGATAGTCCGCTCTCGACTGCTCGTTGGCGACGAAGGAGTGGCTGTTGGAACCGAGAGATGTCGTGCAGGCAGCGATCGACGCCTACCACGACCACGACCTCGATCGGTGTCTGAGCTTCTACGCAGCGGATGTCGCGGTGAAGGGAGCCGACGGCACGATCCTGATAAACGGTGCCGAGGCCGTGCGGGCGCGCTACGCGAAGTCGATGGCGGA
>DATCGK010000068.1:0-4341 GCA_036508975.1 Candidatus Limnocylindrales bacterium | reverse complement strand
GACGCCGGGCTGGCCCGCCTGGGCCGCCGCCTGGGCTGGACGCGGCCCGTGGCCTGGCTGGGCGCTCTGCTGGCGGTGTTCGCGTCGGCGCTCTTCTCGGTCGCCATGCTGCCGGGTTTCGCGGCAGGCGCGCGGGCCACGGAGCGCACGTATGCCGTGCTGGCCCAGGAGATGGCCGCGATCGGAGCGCCGCTGGACGGCTCGGCGCCCGTGATCCACGACTTCCCGATCTGGCTGGCGGAGACAGCCCGCATCCCGACCCTCGCTCTCCCGGACGAGACCCCGGCGGACGTCCTGGACCTCGCCTCGGACCCCCGGTTCGGGGCGAAGTGGCTCATCGTGGCCAAGGCCGAGCACGGCGCGTGGCCCGCGATCCTGGACGGGCCGGCGCCCGCGGCGGCCTGCTTCCGAGAGGTGGCCCTGCCGGTCCCGAAGGACCCCGCGGATGCCGCAGCCATCGCCGGGATGCGCGTGTTCCGGATCGGCTGCGCGGGGACGGCCGAGCGCCCCGCACCGGCCGGTGCGGCTCAGCCCTCGCCGTAGGCCCCTGCACGGATACACTCCGCCCGATGGATGGTCCCCGCAACGAACAGCCCGCGACCCGGTTCGACGAGCTGCACGCGGAGGCCGCGGAGGCGCTCGCCTACGCGGCCAACACGCTGCGGGCGACGCGCGACCGCTATCGGCAGGCCTACCTCGACGACCTGGGCCGCTGGCAGGGCCTGGCGGACGACCTGGCATCGCTCGAGCAAGCCGACGACGGCGACGCCGGCGATGACGCCGGTGGCGGCACGGCCGGGGACCGGTCCGAGGATGGGCTGGCCGCAACGGCCGCGGAGGCGGGGGCGGCCGACCTGCGTCTGCGCTTCGTACGCGTCGAGGTGGAGCGATCCCGGGGCGAGCTTGCCCAGCACGAGGCGGAGCTGTCGCGCCTGGAGCTGGCGATCAGGAACCTGGAGAGCACGTGGCTCTTCCTGGAGCGGGGCGATTCCTCCCTGGTGACGGAGCCGGCGCTGCCGACCCTCCCGACCGAGCTCCAGATGCGGATCGTCGAGGCGCAGGAGGCCGAGCGGGCGCGGCTGGCACAGGAGGTCCATGACGGCCCGGCGCAGGCCCTCTCCAACGCGATCTTCCAGGTGGAGTTCATCGAACGGATCTTCGACTCCGACGCGCGGATGGCCCGCCAGGAGCTCCGGTTCCTGCGCGAGCTGCTTCGCCGCGAGCTGGGTGACGTCCGCAGCTTCATCGGACACCTGCGCCCGCCGGTGCTGGTGGAGCTGGGCCTGGATGGGTCCATCATGGACACGGTGACCACGCAGGCCGCACTCTCCGGGATGCGGATCTCGGCGGACCTTGCGGCACCGGCCGCCACGCTGCCCGAGCCCGCCCAGACCGTCGTGCTGCGGGTGGTGCAGGAGGCGCTGCAGAATATCCGCAAGCACGCGGCCGCCACGAATGCGGTGGTCGCGACGATGATGGAAGAGGGAGAATGGGTGCTCGAGGTCCGCGATGATGGTCGTGGCTTCGATACCGGAGCGGTGGCGGCCCGCGGCCGCCACAACTACGGCCTCCAGTTCATGCGGGAGCGGGCCGAGCTGATCGGCGCGCGGTTCGAGGTTCGTTCACGGCCGGAAGCGGGAACGGTGGTCCGGCTGGCGATCCCTGTGGGGCAGAAGGAGAGCTGATGACGGACTACCAGGGGCCGGAGCGCCGCAGGGGCGGGCAGGGCCAGCGAACGACCTACGAGCAGGTGAAGATCCTGATCGTGGACGACCACGCGCTGTTCCGGGTGGGCATTCGCCAGATCCTGGAGCGGGAGCCGGACCTCGAGATCGTGGCCGAGGCGGACGACCCGCGGACCGCGCTCGACGCGGCCTTTGCGACCAACCCGGACGTGATCCTCATGGACCTCTCGCTGCCCGCCCCGGGCGGCATCGAGACGACCCAGCGGATCAAGCGGGAGCTTCCGGCGGCCGCCATCGTGGTGCTGTCCACCGAGGAGGACGAGGACGCGCTGTTCGAGGCCATCAAGGCCGGCGCGGCGGCGTTCATCCTCAAGGACATCGCTCCCGAGGACCTCGTGATGATCATCCGCCGCGTGGTGGCGGGTGAGTACCTCATCAACGACAAGGTCTTCAGCAAGCCCGCCGTGGCATCCCGGGTGCTCAAGGAGTTCCGTGAGCTGGCCGTCTACGGCCAGGAGGCGGCCCCGATCTTCGCGCCGCTGTCGCCACGCGAGGTCGAGATCCTGGACAACATCGCCCAGGGGATGACCAACAAGCAGGTCGCCTACGCGCTGTCGATCAGCGAGCAGACGGTCAAGAACCACATGAGCTCCATCCTGCGGAAGCTCTCCGTGAACGACCGGACCCAGGCCGTGGTGTACGCGATGCGCCAGGGCTGGATCCGGATGCCCGAGGACTGAGCCTCCTCCGTCACCCGGCGGTCTCCGACCTCAATGACCATGCCCGACGAACCGGTGGACGCCGCAGGCCTCGCGCTCGTGGCGGAGCTCCAGGCCGATCTCGCCACGCTCGACCGCGAGCTGGCGGAGATCGACATGCTCGTCGGGCAGGCGAGGGCGGAGGCGACCCGCCACGAGCAGAAGCGGGCCCAGGCCGCGGAGCGAGTGGGCGGCGTGGACAGGAAGGCCGATCACAAGGAGGTCGTGGACGCCTACGCGTCCCTCGTGGCCCTGACCCGCCGGGCCATCCTGATGGAGGCGCAGGTGGACCTCCTCGATGGCAAGCGCAGGGCGCTGGCGCGCCACCGCGCCGCGATCGCGGACATCGAGGGCCGCATCGAGCGCCTGGCCGCAGGCGACGACGCGGCAGAGACGACCCCGGCCGCGGACGACGAGGGTGGCCTCTCGCCGTCGCTCTCGCCGTCGCTCTCGCGGGTGGTGCTGACCGCGCAGGAGGACCTCCGCCGGGAGATCGCCCGTGCGATGCACGACGGCCCGGCGCAGTCGCTCACCAACATCGTGCTCCAGGCGCAGATCGTCGAGCGCCTGCTCGACCGGGATCCCACCCGGAGCAAGGACGAGCTCCACGCCCTGGTGCAGATGGTCCAGCAGACCCTGGACGCAACGAAGAGCTTCATCTTCGACGTCCGGCCGATGGTGCTGGACGACCTGGGCCTGGTGCCCACGTTGCGGTGGGCGGCGCGGGACCGCGGGCGGAGGGCGCACATCCAGGTGGAGTTCGAATCCCTGGGCACCGACCGACGCCTGCCGATGGACACGGAGAGCGCCGTCTTCCGGATCATGGACGAGGCCCTGGCCGCGTACCTGGCCCAGTCCCCTGAGCAGATCCACATGCGCCTCGACTGGACCGACGAGCTGGAGGCCCGCGTCTCCGCCCAGCGCACGGCCGTGGCCTCCACCGACGAGCCCCTCCCCGCGGTGCCCACCGGGGACGTCCCGGACGCGATCAAGCAGATGATCCAGGACCGCCACGACGCGCGGGCCTCGGCCGAGGCGGCGGCCGAGGAGGCAGCGATCATCGTCCTGCCGGCGATCACGCGCCGCAACATCGCGGAGCGTGCCGGCTCGATCGGCGCGGCGGTGGAGGTGGGCGCCGGTGGCAGCGAGCTCCGCTTGGTGGTCCCGCTGCCGCGCTCGCCGGAGCCGGACGCAACGGCGTGACGCGGGCACGCGGGACCGGGACCGGGACCGGGGAGCCGGGTCCCGGGATCCTGGAGACGTCGCTCGTCCTGGGCCTGGCCGTGGCCCTGGCGGTGGTGATCCTGGCGTTCTTCGGCGGACCGCTCGCGGGCTTCATCGGGATCGTCGTGGACGCCGCCCACGGCGGTCACTGAGGATCGGGACGGACCCCCGGGGCAGGACCATCGTCCCATTGGTTCCGTGGAGGGGACGTCGTACGGTTGTCACCGGCCCGCATCCATAGGGCTTCAGCTCTCATCTCGGGAGGTTTTGTTCATGGCCCTCATCACCACGCTGCTCGCCTCGCTCCGCACGGACGACGAGGGCCAGGGTCTCGCGGAGTACGCGCTGATCCTCGCGCTCATCGCGATCGTCGCGATCGTGGCCCTCATCTTCCTCGGCGGCCAGGTCAGCAAGGTGCTGAGCACCGTCGGCAGCTCCATCTAGCACCGCGTTCCTGAAAGGCCGCCGGGTTCAACCCGGCGGCCTTTCAGTCTTCGCGGGTTCCCCCTTCCGAGCGGGCGAGTCGGGATGCCGGCTCGTGCTGGGTTTCTGCCCAAATCCTCCTAGTCGTCCTAGGCCTTTCGTATAGTCGCGCCGCCATCTCGCTATGCTAGAGTGGTGCCACCTGTCACCCGGCAGACTGGGGAGAACGAACCTTGAAGCGGAGCAACCGA
>DATCGK010000067.1:0-2150 GCA_036508975.1 Candidatus Limnocylindrales bacterium | reverse complement strand
GCGAACTTGTCGGCATCCAGGGCCGAGAGGTTCTCGTCCACGCCCTCGACCTCGAACCCGAGGCTGGCGGTGAAGTCCTCCTCGTTGCCGATCATCACATCGATGTGTCGGGCGATCTCGCGGTTGACCTCGCGGGCCTTGGCCTGGCCGCCGATCGACTTCCACAGGCTCGGGCGGTAGTTCAGGTCGTAGGACACAACCGTGCCGTACTTCTTGGCGGCGGTGACCGCCTCAATGACCGTGGCGGCCGCTGACTCGGACAGGGCGGCGAAGATCCCGCCGGTATGCAGCCAGCGCACCCCGAGGTCGCCGAAGAGGTGGTCCCAGTTCACGTCCCCGGGCTTGAGCTGAGACGCCGCGGTGTGGCCGCGATCGGAGACCCCGACCGCGCCGCGCACCCCAAAGCCGCGTTCGGTGAAGTTCAGCCCGTTGCGCACCGAGCGCCCGATCCCGTCGTAGGGCACCCACCGGATGAACGAGGTGTCCAGGCCGCCGGCGAGGATGAAGTCCTCGACGAGGCGCCCGATCTCGTTGTCCGCCAGCGATGTGACGATCGCGGCGCGCTGGCCGAACGCCCGGCGCAGGCCGCGGGCGACGTTGTACTCCCCGCCCCCCTCCCAGGCCCGGAAGGACCTGGCCGTGCGGATGCGTCCCTCGCCGGGGTCGAGGCGCAGCATTACCTCGCCCAGGGACACCGCGTCGAAGCGGCACGCCGATGCGGGTCGGATGCTCAGGTCAGCCATCGTCAAACTCCTTCGTCTGGTCAGCAGATCGGTTGTCGTGCGGTGGGGGTCAGCTTTTGGCGAGGGCGACGGCGTCGGCCGTCAGCGCCCTGATACCGGCAAAGTCGCCGGCCTTGACGCGATCGCGCGGAACCATCCAGGAGCCCCCGACCGCGGCGACCGCCGGGATGGCCAGGTACTGAGCCAGGTTCCCCGGACCGACTCCGCCGGTGGGCACAAACTGGACGCCGCCGAACGGTGCAGCGATCGCAGCGATCGCGGCCGGCCCACCGGAGGTCCCGGCCGGGAAGAACTTGACGGTGGTCACGCCGAGCTCGAGCGCGGCCTGGATCTCGGTCGCCGTGACGGCACCGGGAAGGGCGAGCACGCCGTGCTCGTCGCAGCGCTCGACGACTGCGCGGGACAGGCCCGGCGAGACCACGAACTTGGCACCGGCGGCCACAGCCTGATCGACCTGCGCCACAGTGAGCACCGTGCCTGCACCGACGAGGATGTCGCCGCGGGCCGCCATTGCGCGGATCGAGTCCTGTGCGGCGGCGGTGCGGAAGGTCACCTCCGCGACCGGCAGGCCACCGGCAACCAGTGCACCGGCCAGGGCATCGGCGTCGGCGGCGTCATCGAGCACCACGACCGGAACCAGACGTGCGGCGCTCAGGGCTGGCAGGACATTCATGAGGGGATCCGTTTCACTAGGAGGGAGGTTGATGTCAGTCAAGGAGGTCGCCAGAGAGTCAGCGGGCCATCCAGCCGCCGTCGACGGCGAGCACCTGGCCATGCACGTACTCGGCAGCCGGGGAGGCGAGGAAGACCACGACGTTGCCAGTATCCTGCAGCTGTCCCCAGCGCCCGGCCGGGATCCGCATGCAGAGCTGTTCCATGCGCACCGGGTCGGCGAGCAGCGCGGCGTTCATGTCGGTGACCATGTAGCCCGCGCGACCGCGTTGACGTTCACGCCCCGGCTCGACCACTCGTTGCACAACGCCTTGGTCAGCTGTGCGACGGCACCCTTGCTCGCGGCGTACGCGGATACGGTCATCCCGCCCTGGAAGCTGAGCACCGACGCGAGGTTGACGATCTTGCCCTCGCCTCGCGCGAGCAGCGGCCGGCCGAATAGCTGGCAGAGCTGGAACACCGCACGCAGGCAGTTGTCCAGCACGTGGTCCCATGCCTGCATCGGGAAGTCGAGGGCCGGGTAGCGGTCCTGGGTGCCTGCGTTGTTCACCAGGATGTCCACGCCGCGCCACGCGAGGTCTTCGGCCAGCGCCGTGACGTCGGCGCGCACCGAGAAGTCAGCCCGCAGCGGCGTGAACTTACGGCCCCGGGCCTCGACCACGGTCCGGACGTTGCTGTCACCCTGCGGCATCTCACGGCTCACGCCCACGATATCCGCGCCCGCGGAGGCGAGAG
>DATCGK010000066.1:0-4609 GCA_036508975.1 Candidatus Limnocylindrales bacterium | reverse complement strand
GTCGCCCAGATGGCGGCAGTCGATTCGGTCGGGCTCACGCCCGGGCTGGCCGTCCGCGTTGCGGTGCGGCCGGCCCCCGTGTTCGCCGTCGCCGACTAGGCCGCACGCGACCGCCACGAGGTTCCTTCGCCATGTCCCCCGCGCGCCTTCCCGGCCTTCGCCAGGTCACCGAGCCCGCCCGCGTGATCGATGTCGTCCACGAGACCGACGTGCTGGTGGTGGGCAGCGGGCCGGGCGGCCTCGGCGCCGCGCTGGGGGCGGCCCGCGCCGGCGCCCGGACCACGCTCCTGGAGCGGTTCGGCTGCTTCGGCGGCAATATCACCGCGGTCGGCGTGGAGAGCTTCGCCTGGTACCGCCACGAGCAGACCATCGACAGCGTGGGCGTCGGCAGCGAGATGGAGGCACGGGCCCGGGCCGCCGGCGCGACGTCGGACGAGTCCCAGTCCACCTCGCAGGCGTTCGACGCGGAGCGGTTCAAGGTGGTCGCCGACACTTTCGTCGAGGAGAACGGCATCCACCCGATGCTCCACCGGACCTTCGTGGCACCCATCGTTGAGGACGGTGTCCTGCGCGGCGTCATCACGGAGAGCAAGTCCGGGCGCGAGGCCATTCTCGCGGGCCGGGTGGTGGACGCCACCGGCGACGCCGACGTCGCCGCGCGTGCCGGGGCACCGGTCCACAAGACGCCGAAGGAGCAGATGCTCTCCGCGTCCGTCATGTTCTCGATGGCCGGCGTCAACAAGCGCAGGTTCATCGACACGATCAAGGCGGACCCGCCGAAGTACCGCGACTGGGCCGGCAACTTCGAGTGGGACATCGAGACCGACGGCAAGGAGGACGACCTGTTCTCGCCGTTCCTGCGCAAGCCGTTCAAGCGGGCCGTGGAGGCGGGTGTGATCCCGCCCGGCCTGATCACGATGGCCGGCACCTACGGCACCGTCCACGACAACGGCGACCTGACGTACCTGAACCTCATCCACATGGGCGGGATCGACGGCACCGACGCGGACGACCTGACGCGGGGCGAGATCGAGGGCCGCCGGCAGGCGATGCACGCGATCGAGGCGCTGCGCCGGTTCATGCCCGGCTGCGAGGACGCCCGGCTGCGGAACTTCGGCATGACCCTGGGACTCCGCGACACGCGCAAGATCGACGCGCTCTACAACCTCACGGCGGACGACGTGCGCGGCGAGGCCCGCTTCGAGGACTCCGTTGGGATCTTTCCGGAGTTCATCGACGGGTATGGCGTGCTGATCCTGCCCACCACCGGCCGCTACTTCCACGTGCCGTACCGCTCGCTCGTGCCGAAGGGCGTGGGCAACCTGCTGGTCGCCGGCCGGAGCATCGGCGGCGACAGGATCAGCCACGCGGCCGTGCGCTCAATGATGTGCTGCACGGTCAGCGGGCAGGGGGCGGGTGTGGCGGCCGCGATCTCGCTGCGGACCGGGCAGCCGTTCGATCGCCTGGACGTCAGACAGGTCCGCGGCGAGCTTGCACGGCAGGGTGTCCGGCTCGACTGAAGGGGCCCGGCTCTCCCCGCGAGCCGGGAAGGAAGGATCCCGCCAAGGCCCCGCTTCAGCCGACCGGCACGGCCCCGTGCTCGACCGTGAGCGCCACGATGTCCCGGCTGGCGACCTCGCGTGACGCGACGCCTCGACGACGGACGCGACCACGCCCGCCGGTGCGGCCTGGATCGCGGCGATGGACTATCGCCGACCCGCGCTGGCGCCGAGGGTTCAGGCCCGGAGGTCAGCCGCCGGTGCCGAAGAGCTTGACGACCTCGCGCAGCCCGGCGGCGAGGGCGTCGATGTCCGCCTTCGACGTGTAGAGCTGGAACGAGGCCCGCGCCGTCGCGGCGAGATCGAGGCGCTCGTGGAGCGGCATCGTGCAGTGGTGCCCGGCCCGCACGGCGATCCCGGACCGGTCCAGCACCTGCGCCACGTCGTGCGGGTGGATCCCCGGCAGGTTGAACGAGACCACGCCGCCCCGCAGCTCCGCGGCCGGCCCGTACAGCGCGATCCCCGGCACCTCGCGCGGCAGCATGTCCAGCGCGTACGCCACCAGGACCTGCTCGTGCGCCTGGACCCGGTCCATGCCCACGCCCACCAGGTAGTCCGCCGCCGCGCCCAGGCCGATCTGGGCGGAGATGTCCGGCGTGCCGGCCTCGAACTTCCAGGGGATCTCGTTCCACTCCGAGCGCCGGAGGTGGACCTCCCGGATCATGTCGCCGCCGCCCATGAACGGGGGCATCGCCTCGAGCAGCTCGCGACGGCCCCACAGGACCCCGGAACCGGTGGGGGCCAGCGCCTTGTGGCCGCTGAACACGTAGAAGTCGCAACCGATCGCCGTGACGTCGACCGGCAGGTGCGGGACCGCCTGCGCCCCGTCCACGAGCACGAGCGCACCGGCCTCGTGGGCCATGCGGGTCATCTCCACGACCGGGTTGATCGTGCCCAGCGTGTTGGACACGTGGGTGAAGGCGACCAGCTTCGGCTTGAGGCGGAGCAGGACCTCGTAGACGTCCTGGCGGAGGACGCCGTCGTCCGTGATCGGGATGAACTCGAGGTCCGCGTCCTTCTCCTGGGCCAGGATCTGCCACGGGACGAGGTTCGCGTGGTGCTCCATCTCGGTCAGGACGATCACGTCCCCGCGACCGATGTTGCGCCGACCCCACGAGTACGCCACGAGGTTGACCGCCTCGGTGGCGTTGCGGGTCCAGACGATCTCGCGCGGGTCGGGGACGCCGATCAGTTTGGCGACCTTCGCCCGCGCGCCCTCGTAGGCCGCGGTGGCCCGCTCTGCGATCTGGTAGATCCCGCGGTGGACGTTCGCGTTGTACTCGCGGTAGTACGCGTCCATCGTCTCGATGACCGCGAGCGGCTTCTGCGAGGTGGCCGCCGAGTCGAGGTAGACCAGGCGGTGCCCGTGCACCTCCTGGGCGAGGATCGGGAAGTCTCCCCGGAGCGCGACCGGATCGAGCGGGGTCTGGTCCACGTCCGGCTGCACCTCGGTGGTCAAGGTCGTCATCGTCGTCATCGTCGTCCGCGTCGGGCTTGTTGGGCCGCTACCGGCCGGCGCCGGCCGGCGCGGGCTCCTTCGGGAGCGCCAGGGCCTCGTCGGGGACGCCGATGTCCATGCCGTTCTCGCGGAGGATCGGGCCATAGCCCTCCTCCTCGAGGCGCAGCGCCAGGTCCTTGCCGCCGGAGGTGACGATCCTGCCCGCGGCCAGCACGTGCACGTAGTCCGGCGTGATGTAGTTCAGCAGCCGCTGGTAGTGCGTGATCAGCAGCACGCCCATGTTCGGGTTGAGCATCGCGTTGACGCCCTCGGCCACGATCCGCAGGGCGTCGATGTCCAGGCCCGAGTCCGTCTCGTCCAGGACCGCGAACTCCGGCTCCAGCATCGCCATCTGGAGCATCTCGAGGCGCTTCTTCTCGCCGCCCGAGAACCCCTCGTTCACGTAGCGGGCCGCGAAGCCGTCCTCCATCTTGAGCATGGCCATCTTCTCGCGCATCCGGCGCCGGAAGTCCAGCATCGAGACGCCGCCGCGGGTGATGTCGGTCGGGTCGATGTCCGGGTTCTTGTCCAGGCCCTGGAGCTTGGCGTTGAGCGCACTGCGGATGAAGCTCGCCACGCTGAGGCCCGGGACCGCGGTGGGGTACTGGAAGGCCAGGAAGAGGCCCAGGCGGGAGCGCTTGTCCGCGGACAGCTTGAGCAGGTTGTGGCCCTTCCAGGTGACCTCGCCGCCCTTGATGAGGTACGCCGGGTGCCCCATCAGCGCGTATGCCAGCGTGGTCTTGCCGGACCCGTTGGGACCCATGATCGCGTGGGTCTCGCCCTTCCGGATCGTGAGGTTGATCCCCTGGAGGATCTCGAGGTCCGGTTTGGCGGCCGGGGCGACCCGGAGGTCGCGGATGACAAGCTCGCGGTCGTTCGCGTCGGTCACGAAGAAGGCTCCTGGTGGACTCTGTGGGCGGTCTGTGCCGGGTGGGTCTGTGCCGGGTGGGTCTGTGGTCAGGCGACGACGGCCGGGGGCGCGGCCGGTTCGCGGGGGTCGAGCGTGATGTGGCGGACCGGGACGAGGTCCGCGAGGGTCATGGAGTCGAGGGCGCCGGAGATCGCGTCCCGCACCCTGATCCAGAGCAGGTTCACGGTGCAGGCGGCGGACCGGATGCAGGCCTGGTGCTCGGGTTCGTCCGAGGCGCACCTCATCGGGGCGATCGGCCCCTCGAGGGCGCGGAGGATGTCGCTCATCCGGATGTCGGCTGGGCTCGCGTTGAGCTCGTACCCGCCCCGGGCGCCGCGCGTGGACGTGACCAGACCGGCATCCCGGAGGCTGGTGACGAGCTGCTCCAGGTAGGCCCGCGGCAGGTCCTCGTCCAGGGCGATCTCGGCCAGGCTGGCCGGCCCGGTCCCGTACCGGCGGCCGAGCTGGACCATGAGGCGCACGCCGTACTCGCCCTTCGAGCTGAAGGAGACGGCGCCGGATCCGTGGAAGCTCGCGCGATTGGTCAGGGCTCGGTCCTCGTCGGTCTCGTGGCAGAGGCGGTCGGAGTTCCCCGGGGGGACGCCCGCGGCGAGGTAGCCGCCGCGCCGGGGAATTCCGACC
>DATCGK010000065.1:0-6663 GCA_036508975.1 Candidatus Limnocylindrales bacterium | reverse complement strand
GGACGGCCCGCGAGACGATCGCCGAGGTTCGCGAGCAGGGCGGCCTGGTCGGGATCCCGCACCCCTTCGACCGGTACCGCGGGTCGATGCTCAAGGACCCGCGCCTCGAGACGATGGGCGAGCTGGTGGACTGGGTGGAGGCGCACAACGCCCGCGTGGTGGGCGGGACCGGCAACGAGCGCGCCGCCGCGTTCGCCCGCGACCTGGGCCTGCCGGGGATCGCCGTCTCCGACGCGCACAGCGCGCTCGAGGTTGGCGTGGCGTACACGATCCTGGACGGGGATCCCTCCACGCCAGCCGGGCTCCTGGCGGCGCTCGCCGGCCTGGACGCCGGGCTGAAGCCTGGGCCGGAGGCTGGGCCGGATGCCGGGCGGGACGCCGACCGCCTCGTGCGCGGTCGTGCGACCTACTTCGTGCGCGTGGTCACGCCCGTCGCCAAGCTCGTCAACCGCGCCCGGGGGAACGGGCGCGTCACCCCGGTGCCCGCGGGGGAGGCGGGACGCGCCGAATGAACGAGCCGCCCGCGCCCGAACCCGACGCGACCCGTCCGCCCGTGTCTGACGCCGCCAGCACGCCGCCCGAGGCTGCCCTGACGCCTGCCGATGCCACTGCGCCGCCGCCCGAGGCTGCCCTGACGCCT
The DNA here is from genome assembly GCA_036508975.1 of Candidatus Limnocylindrales bacterium. Taxonomy (GTDB): domain Bacteria; phylum Chloroflexota; class Limnocylindria; order Limnocylindrales; family CSP1-4; genus CAIXZV01. Next base: position 6,023 of record DATCGK010000065.1, on the reverse strand, counting down.
GCCGATGCCACTGCGACGCCGTCCGAGGCCGCCATGACGCCTGCCGGTGCCACCGCGCCGCCGGGCGATGAGGACGCCGTTGAGCGCCTCTCCCTGAGCGCCCGGCTTCGCCAGACCAAGACGATCGTCTCCATCCTCATCCCGCTCGCGATCATCGCCTTCTTCGTGGCGCTCAACCGCGAGTCGCTGTCCAAGGTCCCGGGCCTGATCGCCGGCGCCAACCCGGTGCTGGTCCTCGTCGCGTTCCTCGTCTTCTACCTGGGCTTCCCGCTCCGGGGCCTGCGCTGGGCGATGCTGCTCCGCGGGACGGGGTTCCGGATCGGGGTCAGGGATTCGACCGAGATCCTGTTCCTGTCCTGGCTCGTCAACTGCCTGGTGCCCGCGAAGCTCGGTGACGTCTACCGGGCCTACCTGCTGCGGATCAACAGCGACGCCTCGCTGAGTCGCACGTTCGGGACCGTGGTCATCGAGCGGATCACGGACATCTTCACGATCGCGCTGCTCGGGATCGCCGCCGGCTACTGGAGCTTCCGGAATGGTCTGCCACCCTCGATCCAGCTGCTGTTCGGGGTCGCGCTCGTGGTCGTCGCCCTGCTCGCGGTGGCGCTGTTCACGCTGCGCAACTTCGGCCGACGGATCCTGGTCGCGCTGCCCACGCCGCACCGGTTCGTGGAGTTCTACGACCGCTTCGAGCAGGGCGTGTTCGGTGCCCTCCAGCGCCGGCAGCTTCCCGGCCTGGCCGTCCTCTGCGTCGCGATCTGGATGACCGAGGCGATGCGCCTGTACTTCGTGGTCCTGGCCCTCGGGTTCCCGGACGTGGAGCTGGGCATCTCGGGCGCGGTGTTCGTCGCGCTGATCGGCTCGCTGCTCACGGCCGTGCCGCTGAGCCCCGCGGGCCTGGGCATCGTGGAGGCCGGGATCGTGGGCGTCCTCACCGTCGTCTACGGCGTGCCCCTGCCGGAGGCAACGGCCATCGCCCTGCTGGACCGGGTGATCAGCGTGTTCTCCGTGATCGTGTTCGGGGCGATCCTGTACGCGGTCTCGGGCAAGCCCAGCGGCGAGGGCCTGCGCGCCCCCGCGGCGACGGACCCCGCGCCCGCCTGACCGGGTACGGGGTCGCGCTCCCCGAATGGGTCATACGGGACCGTCCTAACCCCACATATCCCCACACCCGTGGTGACGAGGCCGCACCGGGACAGGTACGAACAGGGGATTGGGCGGGCGGTGCCTCCCGGCGACACTGCCTGCAGATCCCGCGCACTGCTCGCGGGAAGCGAGACCAAGGCGAGCATGACGACCGACAACGGGCGCGCTTTCAACGAATGGCTGCGAGCACAGCTCAAGGTCAAGAAGATGTCGCAGCGCCAGCTGGCCCAGCAGTCCGGGGTTGATCATTCGACCATCTCCCGGCTGATCCGCGGCGACCGCATGCCCTCGCTGGGGACCGCCACCAGGCTGGCGCGCGGTCTTCGCGAGATCCGGGATGACGCCGATACGGCAACCGCCCTCGGGGTGGTGTCTGTCACACCGCAGAACCCCACTGCGCGCGTCGAGTATGCGCTCCGTGCGGACGAGGCCCTCACGGAGCCTCAGGTCCGCCAGATCATGGAGTACTACCTGGCCGTGCGGGTCCGCCGTTTCGCGCGGACATACTCGAGCGTCGGTGCTGCCGAATCAGGCGTCGGCGGCAACGGCGTAACGTCCGCACCGGCCGGCAGTGTCTACGGGCGCTCGTCGACCTACTCGGGGAACGGTGGGACCGTACCCGCCCCTCACCGCGCCGCACCGCCACGCTACGGGGTGCAGCGTTCGGCCGTCAGGCCGCCCGCCCGCACGCCGGGCCGTCCATAGCACATCACGGGCACGACCCAGGACGGCCTCTACGTCCGGGTCTCGGGGACAGCGAACGCCGGCCTGCAGGGGCCGGCGTTCGCATGTCCGCTTGTCCCGGCACCAAGCGCAGGGATCCACCGCGTGGTGTGGGGCTCTACGGCGCCGCGGGGGCGTAGACGGAGATCACGCGTCGAGGGCCCGCCTCAAAGCGGTCCACGAGCAGCAGGCCGGACCGTGTCGCGTCCCCGGCCAGCCAGGCATCCTCGGCCGGACCTCCGCATGCTGCGCCGACGGCCTGCTCGAACAGGGGGTCACAGACCAGGACGGCGCGCCCCGGGGCCGCAGGGCTCGCGGCCGGATCCCCGGTCCCGGGCTCCGCTGCCCCGGCGGCCGCGGGAACTTCGGGGAGCAGCCGGACCCCGTCCCGCAGCAGCGGGAAGCGCAGCGCGGCATCGGACTTGAAGGACGGGATCCCGTCCAGCAGCGCCGTCTCGCCACCCACGGTTCGCGCCACCCGAGCTGCCGCCTCGTCCACTAGGCGCCAGCCGCCGTCCGCGGCGACGAGCGGGGGCCACGCCGTCACCCCGATCACGACCAGGACCACGGTGAGCCCGACCGCAAGCGCCCGTGACGCGACCACGGGCAGGCGCCCATCCGAGACCTGCACCCGCCCTCCAGCGACGGGCATGCGCCCGATACCGGCCGCCAGTCGCGCCAGGCCCACGCCGGCCACTGCCATCACGATCGGGTCGAGGAAGGCGTGGTAGTGGTCGTTGGGCAGGCCCGGCGTCACCGTGGCGAGGCTGGGGGCGAAGATCGCGAGGGCCACGACCGACCAAGCGAGCACCGCCAGCAGCCAGCGGACGGCTGCCCGGTCTGCCGCCCGGCCGACGAGCACCGCCACGGTGCCCAGGACCGCGACGATCACGGTGGCCACCGCGGAGACGAGCGGCCGATCCGTCACCAGCCCGACCAGGGGCCAGGTCACGGACCGCCAGCCAACCAGCCCGACGCGGGTGAGGAGGCCCGTGTCCGTGGACCGGCCGCCGCCGCCCAGGTAGTCGAGGATCGCCCGCGTCTCGGTGAAGCCCGTCTGCAGCTCGTGGATCGCGAGCGGGACGTAGCCGGCGGCCAGGATCGCGAGGGAGGCAACCCCGGTCCAGAGCAGGGAACCGAGGGGAGCCCCGGCGGAGCGGCGCCGGCGCACCTCGATCAGCCACGCGAGCACGAGCGGTGGGAGAACGACCACCCCCAGGACGTGGCACTGCATGGTGACCATCGCGCCGGTCGCGGCCAGCAGCCACCAGCGGTTGCGGCCCGTCTGCCGCGCCCGGAGCACGCCCCCGAACGCGAGCGCGGCTGCCACCGGGATCAGGTTCGGGTTCCAGATGAACGTGGACTCGTCGATGCCGGCCGGCGAGACGGCGGCGAGCAGCCCGGCCAGGGCGCCGGCGAGCGGGCCCCCGGCCAGCCGGGCCAGCCACCAGCTGGCGACCACCGCCGCGATGCCGAACAGCCCGATCCACCCCGTCACGGCCACCGGGTCCGCGCCCGACGCGATCGCCGCGGGCGCCAGGAGGTAGTAGTAGACGGCTCCGTGGTGGAACGTCCCGATGGAGGTCGGCGGACCCAGCAGGGGGATCTGGCCATCCGTCACGAGCGCGCGCAGGACCATCATGTCGTGGCCCTGGTCGGCGTCCCAGCGCCCGCGCTGGTCCAGGCCGGGGAGGCGGGTGAGGGCGGCCAGCAGCACGAGCGCCAGGACCACGATGGCAGCCACGGGCACCCGGGCCGCGCGCTCCCGCAGGCTCGTCACGGCCGGGACGGGCCGGTGGTCGGCCGGGGCGCTATCGGCCGGGGCGCTATCAGCCGGGCGGTCATCGGTCGGGGGGCCGGTGCGATGCCGGGACCACCGGTTCGTCGTACTCGGTCTCGGCCGCCGGTGCGTCGTACTCGGTCTCGGGCGGCGCGCCCCGCCCGCGGCTGGCGCGGGTCTCGAACGCCTCCGCGGGGAGGTCGCCGAGCGGACGGCCGGCGGCGAGGTCCAGCGCGCGCCGCATGTTGACCTCGTCGAAGCCGGCCTCCATGCCGGGAGTCTCGAGGTAGTAGCTGACGTGGCCGAGCGCTGGGTGGAGCAGCATCCGCGCCAGGCCGGCCGCCCCGATCCGGCCCGCGCCGATGTGCTCGTGACGGTCTGCACGGGACCCCAGCTCGGAGCGCGAGTCGTTGAGGTGGATCATCCGCAGCCGGTCCAGTCCCAGTCGTCGATCGAACTCCGCCAGAAGGTCGTCCACGCCGGCCGCCGTGTCGATCGGATAGCCGGCGCCCCAGGCATGGGCGGTGTCAAGGCAGTAGCCGAACCGCGAAGGGTCGATCCCCGCGGCAATTACCGCCTCCTCGATCAGCTCGAGCTCCTCGAGCGTCACGCCCAGCCCGAAGCCCCCGCCCGCGCTGTTCTCGAGCACCAGCATGGGGCCGCTGGTGCCCGGGGTTCCGATGGAAGCATCGGCTTCCAGCAGCGTGAAGGTCTGCCGGATGCCATCCGTGAAGCGGTTAATGCCTGCTTCGACACCGGAACCCCGGTGGGATCCGACGTGCACGTTGACGAACTGCGCCCCGTATGCGGCGGCGACGCGGAGCTCGTTCGACAGGACGGAGACCGAGCGTCCGTGAAGGTCCGGCTCCGGTCCGGCAAGGTTCACCAGGTACGGCGCATGGATCGCCAGGGGAGCGAGGCCGTGGGCGTGGAGGCGGTCCAGGAAGGCCGGGAGCTCGCGCGGGAGGGTCGGGCGCCGGCGCCAGGACGTCGGGTTGTCGCTGAACACCTGGAGCGCGGATGCGCCGATCGCCGCGGCGCGGTCGGCGGCCCGGACCATGCCGGGACCGAGAGGGAGGTGGGCGCCGAGGGGCCGGCCGTTCGGGAGCATCACGCGAAGACTAGCCGACACGCAGGCCACAGCATCTGCCACCTGCCGCGTGGGCAAGCTCCTGGGCAGGTGGCAGCCCGGATCAGCTGGACGATCGGCGAGCGGCCACCTCACCCGGCGGCCCCGAGGCTAGTGCTTGCCGTCCTTCGAGCCGGACTTGCGGCTGGGCGTGTATTCGCCACCCACCATTGGCTCGATCAGGCCGTAGTTCCCGTCCTTGCGCCTGTAGAGCACCGCCACGCGCTCGTTCTCCGCGTTCACGAACACGTAGAAGTCGTGGCCCAGGTCCTCCATCGCCGCGACCGCGTCCTCCTCGAACATCGGCTCGATGGCGAAGCGCTTGGTCTTGACGATCTGCTTCTCGGTGCCGCCCTCGGCGGTCCCATCCGCAATCTTGCGGAGGAGCGCCTTCTCCTCCTCCGGCCGGGAGCGGACGCGCGGCTTCTCCCTGTAGTCGATCGCCTGCCGCTCGACCTTGTCGACCACATCGTCGATGGCCGCCTGGTACGAGCCGCCGGTCGAGCGGCTGCGCAGCGTCGTCCCGTCGATGACCAGAGTGACGTCCACGATGTGCGCGTCCGATGCGCTGCGATGCGACTCGTTGGAGAGCTCGACGATGGCGTCCGTGCGGTCATCGAGGAGCCGCTCGAGGCGGGCGAACTTGCGCTCCACGTACTCCCGGACCCGGTCCGGAACCTCGAGGTTCTTGCCCCTGACGATCGTCCTCACGGCTGACCTCCCGGCGCGATGCTGCGCCTGGCTGCGGGGGGCGGGAGGGCCTTCGAATCGACCCCGCCCGGGTTTCGAGTATAGCCGCGCCGCGAGGCGCGACCGTAGGGCCGCAGGTCCCCCGAAGGGGTCCTCCGGCGGACGGATGCACGCCAGACGGCCCATGGCGGGCCGAGCCGTGCTGCGACGGGCCCGTCCGGCTGATCCATGGGTCACCCGGCTATCGCTCGCGGGCCACGGTCACGGCGCTCACGGCCGCGGCCCCGGCGTCCAGCAGCGCGTCGGCGCAGGCGACCAGCGTGGCGCCCGTGGTGACGATGTCGTCCACCAGCACGACCCATCGGCCCGCGACCGCCGGGGCGGCGCCCGCCCGAAGCTGGAACGCGTCGTGCACGTTGCGGGCCCGGTGCCGTCGGTCGAGGCGGTACTGGGCGACGGTCGCCCGCGAGCGAACAAGGGCCGGCCGCCAGGGCAGGCCCAGCACTTCGGCCGCGACCGCGGCGATCAGCTCCGCCTGATCGTAGCCGCGCTCGC
>DATCGK010000064.1:0-5656 GCA_036508975.1 Candidatus Limnocylindrales bacterium | reverse complement strand
AGCGAGACCGGCTCCTGGCTGACCTTGATGATCTCGCGCACCTTCTCGGGGGTGACCACCACTTCCTGGCCCTTGGACATCGCCTCCGCGATCTCCTCGACCGTGGGCTCGCGGCCGAGCTCCTGGAGCAGCTGGCGGGAGACGCGGATCAGGCGGTTGATGGTCTCCACCATGTGGACCGGGATGCGGATCGTCCGTGCCTGGTCCGCGATGGCCCGCGTGATGGCCTGCCGGATCCACCAGGTGGCATACGTGGAGAACTTGAAGCCCTTCTCGAAGTCGAACTTCTCGACCGCGCGGATAAGGCCGATGTTCCCCTCCTGGATGAGGTCCAGGAACGACATCCCGCGCCCGATGTACTTCTTCGCGATCGACACCACGAGCCGCAGGTTGGCCGAGGTGAGCTGCTCGCGGGCGTCGCGCCCGATCTTGACGACGTCACCCTTGCGGTCGCGCATCTTGGTCTGGGGCGGGACCTCGGGGTCGAAGCCCATCCGCCGCAGCAGGTCCGATTCGTTGCCGGCCTCGATCCAGCGCTCCAGTGCCGGGAACGCGACCACGTCCCGCGACCAGTCGTAGATCGCCCGGAGACCCACGTTGTCGCGGGAGTCGAGGTCCCCGTTGTGCACCGAGAGGTACGACCAGTCGAGGATCTCGAGGAAGACGGCGGCCGCGGGCGCGGCGTTGTAGCCGGCGGTCAGGCCCTTGGCCACCTTGATCAGCGCGGTCGTCCCCTCGGTCTGCGCGTCCTTGCCGGCCTTGACGAGATGGAAGTCCGGGGCCACCGCGAGAAGGTCCGCCGCACCCTCCCAGCCGATGGCGTCGGCCACCATCTTGTGCGTCTCGGGGCCGAACGGCAGCCGGTGCTGGGGCTTGCTGGTCCGCGTCTTGCGTTCGGTGTCGTGGAGGGTCCACTCGTGGAGGGAGACGATCGCCTTCCACGGCTCCACGATGATCTGCTCGCCCAGCTCGATCGCCTTGGCCAGGACGACCTCCTCCTCCGCCGTGAGCAGGGCGACCTTGCCGATCTCCTTGAGGTACATGCGGACCGGGTCGTCGATCCCGATCATGTCCGCGGCGAGCGCCTCGGCCTCCAGCTCCTCGGTGGAGGGCTCCTCGACCGACGAGGCCGACAGCTTCGCGGGAGCGTCCATGTCGGCGGGGATGGGCACGCCCTCGATGGCCTCCTCCCCGATGATCTCGATCGACAGGATGGTCGTGTCCGGCTCGGCGTCCTCGTCCTCGAGGTCCAGGTCCTCATCGTCGGGGTCCTGGTCATCGTCGGGGTCCGCAGCCGGGATCGCGGCCACGTCGCCGGCCTTCTTCGGCCGCATCGTGGCGAGCTTCACATCCTCCAGGTCGCGCCTGCTGCGCCGGGTGCGGGGCGAGAGCACGGCGTCGATCAGGAGCTTGTCCTCGGGGTTGGTCATGGTCGCGGGTCCTCCGGGCGGATCGGGCGGATCGGGCGGTGCGGGCGGTGCGATCGGGACGCTGGATGGTCGGTGGTGGTCATGGCTGGTGGTCGGTGTTGGTTCCTGCGGGCGGTCGGGCGGGAGGCGGTGAGGGGGTGAGGCGGTGGGCCGTCGAGCGGGAGGCTCAGCCGGTCCTCAGCCGGTCCTCACCGTTGCGCGGGAGAGGAGCCGGGTCTGGTCGCGCCGGCGGTCGAGCGACTTCCGCTGCTCGTTGAGGAGACGTCGCTCGAGCGTCAGCCGCTCCACGAGGTCGCGGTCCCCGTCGCGCTCCGCCTCCGCGGTGGCGTCCCGGTTGTAGCCGCTCCGGTCGTGCCACTCGGTATCGTCGAGCTCGAGCATCAGGCGCTCGATGTCGTAGGCGAGCGAGCGATCCCCGAGATCCCGGGGGTTGGGGCCGGGGCGCGAGATGAGCGCCTGGCCCAGCGCGCGGCTCTCGTCGTCGAGTGAATCCAGGATCGCGCTGAGCGAGAATGCGGGCCGCACGCCGTGGTCGTCGTGCGCGCGGGCCAGCACCACGGCCCGGTACAGCTCCCGGGCTACCTGGGACGGCAGCCGGTCCGGCCCCAGGCTTTCGAGCACGACGTCGTGCGTCTCGGGCACCAGCAGGACCAGCCGCAGCAGCTCCTGCTCCGTGCGGGAGACGGCGCGCAGGATCTCGGTCACGGGCAGCGCATCGGGGGCGTTCGTCACGGCGGCGGCGGTGAACCGGTCGTTGCCCGCTCGCCCGCCGCGGCCATCCCGGCCGTCCCCCGGCCGCCCATCGCGACGGTGCATCGCCTCGAGCAGCGTCCGCTCCTCTACCCCGCTCACCTGGCGCACTCGGCCGAGGTAAGCGTCCCGCAGCACGGGGTTCGGCAGGTTCCGGATGATCGGCAGGACGGCATCCACGAACCGGGCCTGGCCGCCCGGCGTGCGCAGGTCATGGGCACGCGCGTGGACCTCGATCAGGTGGTCCACGATCGGCCGCGCGGTGCGGACCTCCTCTCGCCAGCGGTCCGGCTCGTCCCGCATGACCTCGTCTGGATCGCGGCCCTCGGGCAGGCGGACCACGCGCACGTCGTCCAGCTCCACGCCGGACTCGTCGCCGGCCAGCTGCCGGATCACCTCCTCGAGCGCCGTCGCCCCGAAGGCCCCCGCCTTCTCGCCGGCCGCGTCGACGTCGTACGCCAGCGCGATCCGCTTCGCGTACCGGGTGATCAGCGCCACCTGCCACGGCGTGAGCGCGGTGCCGAGGCTGGCCACCACGTTCTCGAACCCCGCCTGGTGCGCCATCAGCGCGTCCGTGTACCCCTCGACGATTACCGCCTGGCCGGTCTTGCGGATCGCCGTCTTCGCCCGGTCGATGAGGTAGAGCGTCCGGCTCTTGTCGAACAGCGGGGTCGCGGGCGAGTTGAGGTACTTGGGGCCGCGGTCGACGCCGTCCTCGCCCTCCTTGCCCAGGATCCGGCCGCCCAGCCCGACCGGGTGCCCGTTCGCGTCCCGGATCGGGAAGATCACCCGCTCGCGGAACCGGTCGTAGACGCCGCCTCCTCGCTGGCGCGGGCTCGCGAGGCCGACCTCCAGCAGCTCCGCCTGGGTCACCTGGCGCTTGGCGGCAAGCTTGCGGGCCAGCGTGTCCCAGCCACCCGGCGCCCAGCCCAGCTGGTGCTTCGCGATCGTCTCGTCCGTGAAGCCGCGGCCCTTGAGGTAGGCCAGGGCGGGCTCCCCGGTCTTCGAGCCCGTCAGCACGGCGTGGTAGAAGGCGATCGCACCCTCGAGGACCTCGCGCAGGCGGGCGTTGTGGGCATCCTCGCGCTTCGTCCGCTCATCCAGCTCCACGCCCGCGCGCCCGGCAAGCTGCTTGAGCGCCTCGGGGAACGCGAGCGAGTCCCGCTCCATGACGAAGGTGAAGATGTCGCCGTGCTTGCCGCAGCCGAAGCAGTGCCAGGTGTCCCGCGCGGGCGTGACGACGAAGGACGGGGTCTTCTCGCCGTGGAACGGGCACAGCCCCTTGAGGGTCGTGCCGGCCTTCTTCAGCTGGACCGACTCCCCAACCACGTCAGCGACGGGGAGGCGGCCCTTGATCTCGGCAACCACGCCGACGGCCAATGCTGCTCCTGTCCCCGATCGGGATCGGGGTCTCCGGCGGACATGAGAGCGGGCCTGTCAAGTCTTGACAGGCCGCCACGGGCCGAGGTTACCGTGGGTCAAGGGGCTTGACAAGAATCCTTGTCAAGGGCCGCCGGAGGTGTGGCTGTCGGGGGGTGCGTGACTTCGCGGATACCTGACCGCGACGCTGCCCTCGGCCGCACCCTTGCTGGACGTGTTCACTCAGCCGGCCGGGCGCGACTCACGATCCGGCGACGCGAGATGGCGGCAGGGCTTCCCCCCTGCCCTGGTCGATGCGGCGCGCCGAGGAACCGCGATCGCCGTTCCCGGAGCCGCGAACAGGACGGTGACCAGCCGCCGCTCCGCGCCCGAAGGGATCCCCGACGCGCCGACGGACGCCGGGCCGCCGAACGGCCGGGGTGCGGCGGCGGCTCCGGATCCGGGGCCGGATGCGCCCGTCGCGGACGAGGTCGGACCAGCGGGCGCGAGCCGCTCCCCGCACTCCGCGCAGAACTTCGCGCTCGGGACGACCGGCGCCCCGCAACCCGGGCAGACGACTGCCAGCGGCGTTCCGCACTCGCTGCAGAACCTGCCGCCCGGTCGGTTCTCCGCTCCGCAGCTGGTGCAGGTCACGCTCGCACTCGCCTCCTATGGTGTGCGCTCAAGCGTACCGAACGGCGGCCGGTCGTTGGAACCGTCACCGCCAGAGGCTGGCGCTGGATAGCCATTCGCCAGGCTATCGATGGGACGCAAGAATGACGTTCCCGGATGACCGCCCTCGCCGTCAACACGTGCGCCGCGAAACTCGACGACCTGGCGGCCTACTTCGGCGCCTCCGGACACGCGCGTGATCGTCGCGCCGACGGTAGACAGCGGCCACCACACCGCCACTGCAACGCGCAGGCACCCCCGGACGTCTCCTGCTCGGCAAGTCATGAGCCTGGAGGCGGCCATGGGCTACTCATATCGATGCTCCATGTCGGGGCGGCCGTCGCGACGAGCACCGTGACACCCCTTGCCCGCCCCGCGTCGGCCCGGGCCTCCCTGCCGCTTCGTGCAGATCCGAAGGCGACCGACGGCCCTGTTGCCGGTCCGCGCCCGGTGCCATCCTGCAGCCCTGCGGGGGGCCGTGATGCGAGGTCTGAACCCTGGCCGCCGGGACCTCGCGGAGCTACTGGCGGAACCGCCTCGCGGATAGCGTCCCGAGTTGGGATGGAGATGCCGCAGACACCTTCGGGGACCGATCGAGAAACCAGGTTCGCTCGCCACGCGGCCACCGCCGCGGTGTCGTGATGCGCGCCGCCATGCAGCCGCTTCCCGGCCGTGGCGCGAGACGCGGCACATCGGGTCCGGCCGCAATGCACACCGTCCGTGCCCTGCGTCAGCGCCGCCGGCTCCGAGCCGGACGGGGCGCCGGGGGCTCGGCAGCGGCACGAACGGCCGCCCTTGTGCTCTCGGCCTTCCTGGTGGGAACGCTGCTCTTCTCCGCTGCAGCCGGTGGGACGGTCGCCATCGCCAGCTACGCGTACTTCTCGAAGGACCTGCCTGATCCCCGCCAGGCGCTTGATGCGCTCGTGTTCACCCAACAGACGAAGGTGTACGACCGCACGGGCGGCGTCCTGCTCGCGAGCCTGGGCACGGACCGCCGTGTGCCGGTGACCTTCGCGCAGATCCCCCCGGAGCTGGTGGACGCCACCACCACGATCGAGGACCACACGTTCTGGGACAACGTCGGCTTCGACCCCGCCGGCTTCGTCTCCGCCGCGATCGACACGATCAGCGGGCGGGACCGTGGCGGCTCCACGATCACCCAGCAGCTGGTCAGGACGCGCCTCCTGCCCGCCAGCGCCTTCGCCAACGGGCCCTACGAGCGGAAGATCAAGGAGATCATCCAGGCGATCCGCCTCACCGAGGCCTATCCGGGGCGCGCCGGGAAGCAGGCGATCATCGAGGCTTACCTCAACCAGAACTTCTACGGCAACCGGAGCTACGGCGTGGCGGCGGCGGCCCGCAGCTACTTCGGCAAGGAGCTCAAGGACCTGACGCTCGCCGAGGCCGCGCTGCTGGCCGGCATCCCGCAGTCCCCCACCAAGTTC
>DATCGK010000063.1:0-2160 GCA_036508975.1 Candidatus Limnocylindrales bacterium | reverse complement strand
TCGGCAAAGAGGACCGCACGGCAGGGGAGGTTCACGCCGTGCCCCAGCACGTCGGTGGAGACGAGGACCTCGGTCCGGCCGGCGACGAACTGCTCGATCTGGTGCCGACGGGCCGCGACCGGCATCGCCCCGTACAGCACGCCCACGTTCCCGCCACGGGCCGCGTGGATGCGCGAGGCGAGCGCGATGACCGCGGCGCGCGAGAACGCGACCACCACGGATGCCGGCTCCAGCCGAGCGATATCCACGCCTCCCACGAGCGTCAGCGGTCCCGTGAGCCGCTCCGTCCACACGAGCTCCAGCGCATCGCCGTAGGCTGCAGAGAGCAGCGGCTCGGCGTCTGGCGCGCCCGCCAGGTACAGCTCGTCCGCGCCGGAATGCCACAGGACGCGCGTCCACGCCGACCCGCGCTCCGGGTCCGCCGCCCAGTGGACCTCGTCCAGCACCACGACCCCGCGCCGGGCGGGGGACAGCATCTCCACGGTGCATGCGATGACCGGCGCCCGCTCGTTGACCCGTTCCTCGCCCGTGACGAGGCCCACCTGCTCGGTGCCGAGGCGCTCGACCATGCGGACGTAGGCCTCGTTCGCGAGCATGCGCAGGGGCGCCGCGTACGCGCCCGACCCCGCGGCGATCAACGCCTCGAGCCCTGCGTACGTCTTGCCCGAGTTCGCCGGTCCGAGATGCGCGACGACACGCCGCGGAACCCGCCGTTCCGGCAGCACGACGGCGTCGAGCGGATGTGAGCCACCCCGGCGGGCCCGCTTCGGCAGCCGGTGGTCCGAGGGCCAGAACGGGCGGCCGCCATGGGTGGCGGGTGTGGGCCGGGGTCGGCCCGCGGGTCGGCGCATGACACCAGTGTCGCCCATGACGCGTTCGTACCCTCCGGGCCGAGCCAGGGTCGGCTCGCCGGCCTGCGCCAGGGGTCCAGCCCGGGATCCGGGGCCACCTCGCCGCGTAGACTTCGCCGCGTGCGAGACATGACCCGGCGATCCAGGGCGGCGGGCGGCCGAGTCCATGCCCGCTGAGGCGACGGTCGCGACCGTCGAGCTGTTCACCGCGCTCCTGGCGGCGGCCGTCCTGGTCGCGCTCGTCTCCCGTCGGATCGGCATCCCGTACACCGTGGCGCTGGTCCTGTTCGGCCTGGCGGTCGCTGCCTTGCTGCCGGGCCAAACGATCGAGGTCACGCCGGAGCTGGTCCTGATCGTGCTCCTGCCCGGCCTGGTCTTCGAGGCATCGTTCCAGACCGACCTGGACAGCCTGCGCAGGACGTTCGGGGGCATCGCGCTGCTGGCGATCCCGGGTGTGCTGATCACGGCGGCGGTGGTGGCGGTCGCCCTCCACGTGGCCACCGGGCTGCCGCTCGACCTGGCGTTCGTCGTGGGAGCGATGGTCTCCGCCACGGACCCGGTCGCGGTCATCGCAACGTTCCGGCGGCTGGGCGCGTCCCGCCGTCTGTCCACGCTCGTCGAGGGCGAGAGTCTGTTCAACGACGGGACGGCCATCGTGGTCTTCGCCATCGCCCTGCGCGCGACCAGCGGCCAGGTTGACCTGGGCGACGCAGCCGTGTCCTTCGTCCTGACCCTGGCCGGAAGCGCCCTGATCGGTGCCATCGCCGGGTTTGCCGCTTCGCGCGTCGTCGCCCGGGTCGATGACCACCTGATCGAGACGACGATCTCGGTCCTCCTGGCCTACGGCACGTACGTCGTCGCCGACGCGCTCCACGAGTCCGGCGTCATCGCGACCGTCGTCGCCGGGATGACCCTGGGTACCTACGGACGAAGGATCGGGATGAGCGCCCGGACCCAGGAGGCGATCGACACGGTGTGGGAGTTCCTGTCGTTCATCCTGACGGCGATCGTGTTCCTGCTGGTCGGGCTGGCGATCACGCCGGGGAGCCTGTTCGATGCGGCGCTGCCGATCGCGGTCGGGATCGTCGCGGTGCTGGCCGGGCGCGTCATCGTGATCTACGGGCTGCTGGGCGGGGCGGCCCGCATCGCCCGGAGGAGCGAGCGGGGCCTGTCTCGCGGCTGGCTCCACGTGCTGTTCTGGTCCGGGCTCCGGGGCGCGGTCGCCGTTGCCCTGGCCCTGTCGCTCCCCGACAGCATCCCGCAGCGCAGCCTCCTGCAGGCGATCACGTTCGGCATCGTCCTGTTCACC
>DATCGK010000062.1:0-3709 GCA_036508975.1 Candidatus Limnocylindrales bacterium | reverse complement strand
TTTGGCGAGGTCTCGGTAGCCGATGATCCGTCGGAACTGCTGCTCGGCGACGAGCATCCCGGCGGCGGTCCAGCGCTTGCGCATGTCGCCGTCCTGCCAGCGCTTCACGTTGCGCTGGGTGTAGCGGACGATCTCGATCATGCTCTCGCAGGGGTTCGTCGAGCACAGCGTCGTGGCGAGCTTGCCGGTGATCCCGAGCCGCATCAACGTCAGGGTGTCGTCCATGCCTTCGCGCAGCGAGCCGGCGGCGTCGGGCCACGTCTGGTCGAGCTCGCCGGCGAGCAACTGCAGCCGCTGCTCGGCCAGCAGCGGATCGGTCAGCGACCACGCCGCACGCATCCGGGCGCGGACCGTGTCGCGGTCGCGCTCGGGCAGCAGATCGGTGACGTTCCGCTCCTTGTGGCGATGGCAGCGGTGCACCAGCGCGTGCTCGCCGAAGACGTCCTTGATCGCGCGCCTGAGCGCCTTGGCGCCGTCGATGACGAACAGGATCGCCTGCTCGGGATCCAGGCCGCGGTCGACGAGGTCGGCCAGCAGCGCCCGCGCGAGCGTGGCGTTCTCCGTTGAGCCTTCCCAGAGCCCGAGCGGGATCTTGACGCCGTCAGTCGTGATCCCGAGTGCGACGACATGCGTGCGATCGGCGATCTCCAGCCCGTCGAGCATCATCACCGCCAGCCGCACGTCGTCCAAGCAGCGCGACATGAGCTCGCCCAGCGCGGTGCGGGTGCGCTGGATGAACATGTCCGAGACCGCGGTCTTCCTCGTCGACGACGACGCCTGCTCGACCTCGCTGCCAACCGGCTCACCGACCTGCGCGAACTTGCGGGTCGAGACGCCGGCGAGCATTCGGTCCATCACCGCCCGCGTCAGCGGATCGCGGTCCGCGAAATACTCGTAGCTCTCAACGGGCAACTCGCGCTCGTCGGCGGCCGTGCGCATCCGCGGGCGACGGACCGCGACCCGCCGGCCGCCCAAGGTCATCGACCCGTCGTCGTGGCCGTGACGGACAGCAACGCGATCGCGGTTGTGCTTGCCCTTCGGGCCGACGACCTCGTCGACCTCGAGCTCCATCAACTCGTGCACGACGCCAAGCCCGACGCCGACGCTGAGCGCGAGCAAGCCCTCTCTCGCTGCCCCGACGAGCTCGCCCAGCGCCTCCTGGATTCGCGGTGGCAGCGGACTCTCCGACGCCTGCAGGGTCGTGCCGACCTTGGTGGCGGGTACCTTCTTCACGGCGGTTCCTCCTGTCCTCGCGGACTTGGTTTGCGCCCCGCACGCTCCCAACGGGAGCGGACGAGGCGGGAGGACCGCCGTTCAAAGTTCTACGAGATCTCGGACAACCTCCGGTCGAACACTTCGCGCGCCCACCGTTCGCCGACCGACGGTTCGCCCGGAAGCTAACCAGCGCCGGCGTCCACGCCAGCACAAGTAATAAGGACAAGCGGCAGAGTCGCGCGGCCGGCAGCGAGCCGCGTTGAGCCTCATGCCTCGCTGCGCTCAGGGGGATAGGGGGTCGCGGAAGTCTGCTCCTCTCGCGCGTACCCGGCACTACTAGGCCCCCGCTCGTGTCCGCGAAATTCGGCCCCGTTTTTTGGGCCCGCCTGGTAAGAGGTCTAGGCGATTCCGACGCGCATGGGTCGAATCCGTACTGTGCGACGTTTCGGGAATCTATGAGTGACCCCCGACTTGGTGAGAAGCACGTACCTTGACGGGCGTGCGATCGTGGCCGGTCATTCTCGCGGCGCTTGTGTTCTGCGGTGTCGGTGGCGCTCGTTCGTTCAGCGGCGGGAACGGGCTGATCGCCTACGAGCGCGCCGCTGGAACGGCGGGCGTGGTGGAGGTCTACGATCCGGCGACGGGCGTTTCACGCGACCTCGTTTCCGGTGGCCAGCCGGCCTGGTCGCCGGACGGATCGAAGCTTGCCTTCGTGCAGGGGGAAACCATCTATGTCGCAAACGCAGACGGCAGCGGCGCAGAGGCGGTCGGCAAGGGCTCGTGGCCGTCGTGGTCGCCCGACGGCGCACGCCTTGCGATCGCGCGCTACGACGACGTGACGCTGCCGCAGCGGCCGCACGGAACGCTTCAGCTGAACCTGATCGATCTCACGACACTCGCCGAGAGCCAGATCACGTCTGGCTCGCAGGACGTCCTTTTGCCTGCCTGGTCGCCCGACGGCTCGGCAATCAGCTACGCAACGGCCACCGGTCTGGACGTCTTCGACACGGCGGATTCCACGATGCGCCAACTGCCCCTGCCGCGGCAACCCAACGGCGGCGCCTCCTGGTCGCCCGACGGCAAGCAGCTTGCGTTTCTCGCCTCCAACGGCCAGATCTGGATCGCGAACGCCGACGGCTCGGGCGCACACCAGGTGACCTACACGCTCGTCGGCCCCAACGGCTCGGTCGCGCGGCCCGCCTGGTCGCCCGACGGGAAGATGATCGCCTGGACGCAGAACGCCGATCTGTGCATCACTAACCTCACAGGCACGGTTCGCCGCCTCACCTACACAACCCGGGGCTCCAACAGTGTGGACGCGTTGCTTCCCGCCTGGCAACCGACCTCGGCGGGAACGGCCGAGCCCGTCGCGGCGGCGGCGGTGGCGAACCCCCAGGCAAGCTGTGACTGGAACCCCGGGGCCCGCGTCGAACTCTTGCCGACCGCGCCGACGCCGCAGGACGTCGCGCTGAAGGCGCCGCAAGCGCTTGTGTTTGTCAACCACACGACGAGCCCGCTCACCGTGACGACAACCTTCCAGAACGAGCACGCCACGATCGCGCCCGGCGACTTCTTCGACTTCAACACTCAACCCGGCAGTTACCGGTACACCGTCTCCGGCTATCCCGATGGATTGAGGCAAGGCACGTTCTATGCAGCCGCCGCCGGATCGGTCACGATCGCCGAGCATGCATCCATCCGCTACGGCCAGCGAACGGCCATCTCCGGGACAGCACAGGGGCCGGCCGGCGCGCGCGTCGTGATCTCGGCGCGTCCGCTCACAGCCTCCCACCCGACGCAAATCACAGCGGTCACGCCGGTGCGCGGCGCCTGGCGGCTAATCGTCACACCGCACATGGCGACGGAGTACACCGCCACCTGCGCGGGCGCGCAGGACCAGCGCGTCCTGCGCGTTCAGCTCGACCTGCGCGTGCGCCATGTCGCGCATACGGTCACCGCCTCGTTCCTGCCGAGCGTGGCGCCTGGACCGGTGTCTCTCTTTCGCTACACGCCGAGCAAGCTCATTCTCTGGAGCGATTTCCGCAGCGCCCGGGCCAACGCACACGGCGCCGCGACGTTCAAGAATGTGCCCAGCGGCCGCTACTACGTCGGCGTCGTGGGCGGCAACCTCTACCTCGACACAGCCAGCGAACCGTTCCAGGTCCGACCCTAGACCCAAGGCCGACGCGCCTCGGGGGACGGTAGGGACAAACGCTGTGACGGCCAACTAGACTGCGACCGTCGCCCAAGGAGGCCCACGGCGCCCGTCATCCGCACATTGCTTCGCCCCCATCTCGCTGGGTGCGGATGGTTCTGGGTATGGGCGCTGGTGGGTTGCGCGGCAGCGTTCGGCGCGGTTTCGCTCGGTTGGCTGACGCTCGCGCCGGCTGCGATCGCTGCAACCGCGTGGGGTGCATAAACCCGATCGGGCTGAGTACCGGAGCCCTGCGCGGATGATGTCGCGGTAGCGTCGGCGGCCCGTCCTTTGGAGGTC
>DATCGK010000061.1:0-2224 GCA_036508975.1 Candidatus Limnocylindrales bacterium | reverse complement strand
TGCCGCCGTCTGCCGGGACCCTGGCGGCGCCGGGGTGGCGGGCAGATCTGCGGCGGTCCTCATCCGCGAAGCTCCGCGACGCGCGCCGCGAGCGCGCTGCAAACGATCTTGACGTCGTCGTCGGACAGCAGAACGTGCGTGGGGAGCGAGATCCCCTCGGCGCCGAGCCGCTCGGACACCGGGAAGGAGGCGACCGGGTCCGTGATGTACGGCGGCATCACGTGCAGCGGGTAGAACACCGGGCGCGTCTCGACGCCGTCCGTCCGCAACAGGTCGATCAGTGTGTTGCGCTGTTCCGTGGTGAACCCGTCGACCAGCACGGTGTAGAGCCAGTCGACGCGGCGGGCGTCCGGTCGCTCGATCGGCAAGGTGATCCCGCCGTCGGAGCGAAGCAGCTCGGTGTACCGGGCGGCGATCTGGCGGCGACGGGCGAGCATCTGGTCGATCCGCTCGATCTGGGCCACCCCGATCGCAGCCGCTATGTTCGTCATGCGGTAGTTGAAGCCGATCTCGCGGAACCAGTAGCGCCGCTCGAGGTCCATGCCCTGGCCGCGGAGCAGCCGGAGCCGACGGGCCAGCGCGTCGTCGTCGGTGGTGACCGCGCCGCCTTCTCCGGTAGTGACGATCTTGTTGCCGAAGAAGCTGAAGACCCCGACATCGGCGATAGAGCCGACCGGTCGGTCACCGACCCACGCGCCGTGCGCCTCGGCCGCGTCCTCGACGACCTTCAGGCCGTGCCGCTCCGCGATCGCCATGATCGCGGTCATGTCCGCCGGATGGCCGTACAGGTGCACCGGGATGATCACCTTCGTTCGCGGTGTGATCCGGTGCTCGATGTCAGCGGGGTCCAGGTTCATCGTGTCGGGCTCGACGTCCGCGAAGACGGGGGTGGCCCCGCAATACGTCACTGCGTTGGCGGTCGCGATGTAGGTCAGGGTCGGGACGATCACCTCGTCACCCGGCCCCACCCCCAAGGCCGCGAGGGCCAGGTGCAGAGCAGTCGTCCCGTTGTTGGTCGCGATCACGTGCCGACTGCCGGCGATCGCGGCGAAGGCCGTCTCGAAGTCCGTGATGAAGTGCCCGACGGATGAGATCCAGGTGGAATCGATGCACTCGTTGACGTATGCGGATTCGTTGCCTGAGAGGTCCGGGCTCGCGATCGGTATCAACGCTTCAACTCCTTGGCAGGCATACCCACAACAGTCTGGCCGTCAGCGACATCGTGCAGCACGAGCGCCCCGGCACCGACGGTCGCGCCGGCACCGATCCGGACCCCGGGGACGACGCTAGCGCCAATTCCGATCAACGCGCGGTCCCCGACGATGACGGTTCCGGCGAGGTTGACGCCGGGAGCGACATGCACGAAGTCGCCGATCACACAGTCGTGGTCCACGGTGGCCGCGGTGTTGATGATCGACCCACGACCGACTCGCACATTGGCGCCCAGGACCGCCCTGTGCAGAACGATGCTACCGTCCGCGACCCGAGCGGTGGCCCCCACCTGCGCGCTCGGGGCGATGATCGTGACGAGCGTGAAGCCCGCTTCGAGACACCGCTGCGTCACCGCGGCGCGAACCGTGTTGGACCCTAGGGCCACGAACGCGCGGTCCAACCCGGCTGCGAGCAAGAGGGGGAGCCGGTCGTCATCGCCCAGGTACTCGAGGCCCAGGACGTCTCCCGCGGCGGGGCCGACGTACCCGGCCGGAGCAAGATCGGGCGCTGGGTCCCACGCGTCCAGGCAAGCGCGCGCATGTCCACCGTTGCCGACGATCACTACCTGGGCCATCGATGTCCTGCCCCTTCCTTCACCGAGCTCGAAGGTGGTTCGTCGCGTCGAGGAGTCGTGATGTCCCCGGAAGCCTACTGGAGATCAATCCTCGAGATAGGCGGCCCCTGCGTTATCCATGGGTCATCGAGGCGGCGCGTTGATCGCGGCGCGGTAGGCATCCATTGTCTGTTCTGCCGCGTGTTCCCAGGTAAAGACCCTCGAGCGTTCGAATGCCGCCCGGGCCAGCGGATCGCGCTCCGGGCCGGTGGCTCGGAGCAGGCCGGCCGCGAGCTGAGCCGGGTCGCCCGAGGGCGTTGTGTCCTGCTCGCGCGGTGCGAGCTCGAGGTCGATCGCTGTGCTCATCGAGTTTCGTCCTGCTCCGGTGTGCCCATGGTGCACCAGTGTGCGGCATCGGCCGCCGGGTGGGTATCCCCGGCGCACCGGCTCGCCGCCTCT
>DATCGK010000060.1:0-2026 GCA_036508975.1 Candidatus Limnocylindrales bacterium | reverse complement strand
GAACGTAACGGGTCAAGTCGTGTACTCGTCCGTCGTGTACTCGTCCGGTACGTCCGTCACACCTCGACCCCGACCGAGGTCAGCTACGCGGGAGTAAGGGCCTGTGGCCGAATGTTTGAGCCTGAGCGTGACGTCCGAGGTCGCGGGCCATCCTCGGACGCCCAATCCGACACGCGACCCTCGTGCTCAGGGATTTCGGCCACAGGCCCTTAGTCTCGTCCGGGCGTGCTGATCGCCGGGCTGCTCGTCGGGCTGATCGGGGGCTTCGCGGCGGGTGGCCGCCTAGACCACCTCATCGCGATTCGCCTGCGTTGGCCGCTACTGATCTTCGGGGCGCTCGCGCTCCGGCTGGGGACCGAGGCCGCGCTCACCCGGGATATTGGTGTCGCCGAATCCCTGCGAGTGCCTCTCCTTGCCACAGCCTACGGCTTCCTTGCGCTGGGGCTATGGGCAAACCGCAACCGCGCGGGTATGAGCCTCGCACTCGTCGGGCTCGTGCTCAACGCGACCGCAATCCTTGTGAACAGCGGCTTCATGCCCGTCTGGGAACCAAGTCTGACGGCGGCAGGGTTCGCCCCGGCTGACGTCCTCTCGCCGATCCACCTCATCCTGCCGGCAAACCTCGACTCCCACTTCTTCCTGTCGGCGGGCCCGCTGGGCGACCTGATCCCGGTGCCCCTGCCCTGGATCAGAAACGTCCTGTCGATGGGTGACGTGATCCTCGACGCGGGCCTCGCGTTCTTCCTGTTCGCGGGGCTCGTTCGCCGGCCCGACGAGACTGGGCCTGCCGGTCTCACGATCCCTGGTCACGAACCCAGCCAGCCCGTGATCCTGGCCGGGCCAGCCGCGCTCGACTTGCCGGGCGGGGTGCGGGCAGGTACCGGCCTCGCGGCGAGCCTCGTCGATATCGCGGCACTGGAGCGGCCCATCGTTCTTGGCAGCTCCGGCGCGGGCTTGGCATCCCCAACGCCGATGTCTTCGGGCGGCGTGACGGCGCCTGCCGTACCTGGGGCGCTCCGGGCGGTCGCGATCCGAGCCCGACACCATCCATTCGTTCGGCTGGCGCTAAATGGGTCTTTCTCGGCTCTATGGACCGGTCAGCTCATCAGCCTCCTGGGGGATCGCGTCCACCAGGTGGCCCTGGCGGCGCTCGTGTACGGGACGACGAACTCGGCGATCGCCGGGGCGCTCACCTTCGTCGCCGCGACGCTGCCGAACCTCCTGTTCGGGCCGCTTGCCGGCGTGCTGGTCGACCGATGGGACCAGAAGCGCGTTTTGATCGCGAGCGACCTCCTTCGAGCGGGGATCGTCCTGCTCATCCCGGCAAGCGTCGCGGTGAACGTCGTACTGGCATACCCATTGGTCTTCCTCCTGACGACCGTCTCGATCTTCTTCAGACCGGCGCGCACGGCCGTGATCCCGAGAGTGGTCCGCGAGGACGAGCTGGTGACGGCGAACTCGGCGACGTGGCTCGGCGAGACGTTGGCCGACGTGGTCGGGTACCCGCTGGCCGGGTTGTTCGTGGCGTTTCTCGGCACGGCGCTCCCGCTCGCGTTCTGGCTCGACTCGGTGTCGTACATCGCGTCGGCGCTGCTGGTGGTCGCCGTCGTGATCCCGCCGGTGGTCCGGTCGGCTGGCACGCTAGCGCCCGTGCCCGGATTGGCCGGGATCCGTGACGACCTGCTGACGGGGTGGCGATTCCTCCGCGGCGAGCCGGTCCTCTTGGCGAACACGCTCCAGGCGATCGCCGGTCAGCTCACGATCGGCGCCACGATCGCCCTCACGCCGTTCTACGCAAAGGTCGTCCTGCGGCTCGGATCGCTCGATTGGACGGCTGCCTACGCGTTCCTTGAAACGGCGCTCGGGATCGGCAACCTGCTCGGCGGGTTCGTGATTGGGCTCCTCGGGTCGCGGATCGCGAAGGGCCGGATGGTGATCGGCGGCTATGCCTTCTATGGCCTCGCGGTCGTCGGCCTGGGCCTGACGACGAACCTGTCGCTCGCCCTCGGTTTGGCGTTCGCGATGG
>DATCGK010000059.1:0-4546 GCA_036508975.1 Candidatus Limnocylindrales bacterium | reverse complement strand
AGAGATAGTCAAGCATCGACGACGAGGCTACACCCGGGTCAGCGCGAAGCACCAGGTGACGCTCCCGGTGGAGGCCCTGGAGCGGGCCGGCATCCGGACGGGTGACACCCTGCGCGCCGAGGTCCGCGGCCCGGGCGAGGTCCTGCTGGTCCGCGACGTGGATCCCGTCACACAGTTCGCCGGCGCCCTGACCGGCATCTACGCGGCGGGAGAGCTGGACGAGCTGCGCGACGAATGGGACTGACCGTCCTCGACGCGGGCGTCGTGATCGCGGTGCTCGACGCCGGCGACGTACACCACGCGGCCGCGGCGAAGGCGCTGTCGGACGCGCGGGACCAGGCTGACGAGCTCGTCATCCCGGTGTCCGCCTATGCCGAGTGCCTTGTCGCCCCGAGCCGGAGCGGGCCTGCGGCCGTCGCCACCGTAAACCGGTTCATCGATGCCCTGCCCGCCCGCGTCGAGCCGGCGACCCGCGACATCGGTGCGGCAGCCGCATCGCTCCGGGCCTCGCACGGGCCTTCGTTGCGCCTGCCGGACGCCCTCGTGGTTGCCACCGCGGTGGTGCTCGAGGCGAACCGGATCATCACGACCGACGCCCGCTGGCCGGCGCTCACCGTCAGGGTCGAGGTGCTCAGGGAAGACGCCTAGCGCCTGGGGTCGCGATCGGGTCCGTCCTTGGGAGGGCTTCGCCTCATCCGTCCAGGATGGTGCGTGTCGCGAGTTCCTCCGGGGATCGGCCGGGTCCGAGTGTGCTGTGATCGGCGCCCTCGCCCGGCGCCCGGGCCGGCATCGATATCGTCGCCGCCGCTCCTCTCGCCTCGACCACGGGAACCACGCTGGGCCTCGCGAAGAGTCTCGGTTCAGGCCGCCCGGAGCGCCTCAACCAACTCCGCTACACCTTCAATCACGATGGTTGGCAGAGCGCGTTCGAATCCCTCCGGGCGCGTCAGAACAACAACGCCGGGCCGACAGGAAGAGCCCGGTGCACGCGACGCTGCTCGCAATCCCGGAGGCCGCACGACTGCTGCGGAAGTCGGCCCGACCTGCTGGACAACCGAGACGAACCCCAGCCACAAGATGTGCCCGGGCGGCGCGCTCACGGCCCACATGACTCCGCGTAGGCTGAGCGATGCACGGGGGCACAGTACGCGCCATTGGTGGGGAGTCCTGGTGTGCGATCCTTCCTGCGGACGCCACGTTCGCGCCTAGCCACTGGGGAGACCAACCTGCCCGATCCCGACGCCCGCGGGAAGCATTCCACTGCGTGTCTCACCGTGACTCCCGTGCGGCTCGCATGACCGAGGAGCGCAAGCTCGTGAGCCTCCTCTTCGCGGACGTCGTCGATTCCACGGCGCTGGGTGCGCAGCACGATCCCGAGTTGGTCCGCAGCGTGATGGTCCGCTACTTCGCGCGGATGAAGGAGATCGCGGAGACGCACGGCGGGACGGTCGAGAAGTTCATCGGAGATGCCGTCATGGTCGTCTTCGGTGTTCCCCGGCTGCACGAGGATGACGCCGAACGGGCCGTGCGGGCGGCGCTCGCGATGCGTGACGCGGTCGCCGAGCTCAACCGTGGGCTGAGGATCGCCCTTGCGCTGCGGATCGGCGTGAACAGCGGCGAGGTGGTCGCTGGCGTGGGCGATGACCGTCAGTTCCTCGTGACGGGTGACGCCGTCAACGTCGCCGCTCGACTGCAGCAGGGAGCGGACCCCGACGAGGTCGTTGTGGGGGCGCTGACCGAACGCCTCACCCGCGATGCGATCGAATACGAGCCGCGTGAGCCGATCACGGCAAAGGGCAAGACCGCGCCGGTGCGGGCGTTTCACGCGCTTCGGGCGCGGACCGCCGTTCCGGAATCGCACCGCGACACGCCCGCGCTCGTCGGTCGCGAGCGCGAGATGCGGCAGCTCCTGGATGCCTTCGCGCGGGTCAGCGATGAGCGGGCCGGCTACCTGGTCACGATCGTCGGGAACGCGGGCGTCGGAAAATCGAGGCTTGTCGCGGAGGTCCTGGCTCGGCTCGAGCAGCGGGCCGACGTGCGCATCCTGAAGGGGCGCTGTCTGCCGTATGGTGCCGGGATCACGTACTGGCCGCTCATGGACATCCTCCGGGAGGACGCGGGCATCAAGCCCTCGGATGACCGCGCCGCGGCGCTTGCCAAGCTCGGCGAGCGGCTCGCCCAGCTCGTATCGAGCGACCGACTACAGGCGATCCAGGCGCGGATCGCATTGGTCCTGAGCCTCGAATCCCCTGCCACGGCGCTCCCCGCCGTCCCGGCCTCGCGAATCGCGGTGGAGCTCAGCTGGGGGATCCGCCAGCACCTCGAGGCGATCGCCGCGCGTGGCCCGCTGGTGGTGGTCATCGACGACCTGCAGTGGGCGGACCCGGCCGCGCTCGACGTGCTGGCCCAGCTCGCGGATCGATCGAGCGCCGTGCCGCTCCTGCTCGTCTGCGTCGCTCGTCCCGAGCTGCTCGAACGACACGCGTCGTGGTCGGCGGGCAGGGCGGACGCGTCGCTGCTCGTGCTCGAGCCGCTCGATGAGTCGGACACCCGAACACTCCTCTCGAGACTCCTGGGGATCGAGGACCTGCCGCCGCTGGTCGGATCGTGGGTCGTCGAGCGGTCGGCCGGCAATCCCCTGTTCTGCGAGGAGTTCGTCCGCATGTTGATCGAGGCCAACTACCTGGAGCTGGCTGATGGGCGGTGGCGAGCGAAGGGCTCCGTGGCCGACCTTCCACTGCCAGAGACGATCCAGGCGATCGTCGCGGCGCGCATCGACGGGCTGCAGCCGGCGGAGAAGACAGCCCTGCAGCAGGCGAGCGTCATCGGGGAGCGCTTCGTTCTCGACGAGCTGCTCGTGCTCGGCGGCGAGCTCGGGGCGGCGCCTGAAGCGCTGCTCCGCAAGGGCTTCTTCATCGCCGATCGAGACGATCCCTCCGGACGGTCGCTCAGTTTCAAGCACATCCTCATCCGCGATGCCGCCTACGCCGGACTGACCAAGGCCGAACGGGCGGAGCTTCATGAGCGCTTCGCCGATTTCCAGGCGCAGACGGCGTCTGATCGACTGATCGAATACGAGGAGATCATCGGCTACCACCTCGAGCAGGCCACCCGCCATCGGCAGCAGCTGGGCCTGGACGACGAACGAACGCGGGCGCTGGCGGGACGGGCGGCGCAGATGCTGGGCGCGGCCGGGATCCGAGCACTCCAGCGTGGCGACGCCTTGACCTCCAACCGGCTGCTCGAGCGCTGTCGGGCTGTCTATCGACGCCCCGCGCTCGACGCTCCGCCGGCGCCCGGCGGTGGCGACGCCTGAGCGCCTGTCGCCCAACGCCTGGGATCTGCGCGCCGGCTCCGGATCACAAGGTAGCCCAGCTGCTGTCCAGCGTGTCATCATCCGTGGGGCGCATTCCTGCGACGTCACGCCGCCGATGCGCCGTTGACTGGAGGAGGTAGGGAGCATGCCGCGCTTCATGGATCTGCACGACGGCTTCGGTGGTGTCACCCAGAGCCAGCTGGAGGCGGCCCAGGCCGCCGACCAGGCGATCGAAGCTGACGAGGGGGTCCACTTCGAGCGTGCCTGGCTCGATCCCGAGGCCGGGAAGGTCTTCTGCCTCTCGACCGGTCCCAGCAAGGAGGCCGTCATGCGCATCCACGCAAGGGCCGGCCACCCAACCGCTGAGATCTACGAGCTGCCGATCGAAGTCTCCTGAGCCCGACTCACTCCTCTCGCTGAGGTGACGAAGTGAACGAGCTCTGAGGTAGCGGCCTCAGAGGAGTACCTCCCTCTGGCGCGGGGTCGCCCGCATCGAGGGTGAGCGGCGCACGCCAGGGCCAGATGCCCGGTGATGACCCGATGCGTTGTCGGCGAGCCGAAGAAGTACCCGCCGCCGTGGAGGTAGAGCACCGCGCGGTCGGCTGGCGGTGCGGTGCCGCAAACGGCCGTTCGAAACTCGACACCGCGCGCGACGAAGGCGTCAGCCGAGACGACCACGCCGCGCGCCGCCGCAGCGGCTCGATGGGACCGCCAGCGCGGAAGACCGGCTGCACCGTCACCTGCAGCAAACCCCTCACGACACGAGCGATCAGCCGCTGTACAGACGATTCGTCCGCGCTTCCATCAGCACCGGCCTGTCCGCTCATAGCGCCGTGATGACCTTGCCACCAGACAGCAGCGCAGACAGCAGCATCGAATGACATCGCCCTCTGCCGCACCCGAGCGTTGGTCTGCGTGATCAAGCTGCACGGAGCGCCGTCCGATTCGAGACGCCACCGCTGCGTCGTGGATGGTGTGTCATGCCGTCTCAGGCAGCCCGGAGGGCCGCAACAAGGACGTCCACGCCCTCAATCACGATGGCTCGTCCGCGCGAAGGTCTCGAGCACCGGCGGCGATGGCCGCTCGTTCGCGGTGACGTGGGTGCGGCCGTAGGTCCGGCGGCAGTCCGCGTAAGGGCGGAGGTGGAAGCGCCGCATCGTTGCCCGACCCCCAACGGGCGTGCCGGGACGTTCATGCGCTAGCCTTCCTCCGATGCCTATCGTCGGCGAT
>DATCGK010000058.1:0-4109 GCA_036508975.1 Candidatus Limnocylindrales bacterium | reverse complement strand
TTCGTGACGCGCTGATCGAGGCGAACCTGCGCTACCTGCCCCGGTTCGCCGCGACCGGGCACAGGAGCGCCTCGTGACCGCCGACCCCCGGTCCCCCCGCGACCTCCCCCCGGAGGCCGTGCCGTTCGTCCCCGACGGCGGCCGCTACGACGGCCGGATGCCGTACCGGCGAGTGGGCCGCAGCGGGCTCATGCTCCCGGCCGTCTCGCTCGGGCTGTGGCACAACTTCGGGGACGAGACCTCGCTCGACCGGCAGCGTGCCGTGCTGCGACGCGCATTCGACCTCGGCGTCACCCACTTCGATCTCGCCAACAACTACGGCGTGCCGGCGGGCACCGCCGAGGTCAACTTCGGACGGGCGCTGCGGCACGACTTCGGCGCGTACCGCGACGAGCTGGTCATCTCGACCAAGGCGGGCTGGGACATGTGGCCCGGACCGTACGGCGAGCTGAACTCGCGCAAGCACCTGCTGGCCAGCCTGGACCAGAGCCTCCGGCGACTCGGGCTCGAGCACGTCGACATCTTCTACTCGCATCGTCCGGACGAGGACACACCCCTCGAGGAGACGCTGGGCGCACTCGACACCGCGGTCCGGCAGGGGAAGGCGCTGTACGCCGGGATCTCGTCGTACCCGCCGGAGATGACGCGGTCGGCCATCGGCATCCTCCGGGAGCTCGGCACGCCGCTGCTCATCCACCAGCCGTCCTACTCCATGCTGGACCGCTGGGTCGAGGACGGCCTCCTGGACGTCCTCGGCGACGAGGGGGTCGGCTGCATCGTCTTCTCGCCGCTCGCCCAGGGCCAGCTCACGGACCGCTACCTGGCCGGAATCCCGGCTGGCTCGCGCGCGACCTGGTCCCGCTTCCTCGACGCCGAGGAGGTCGAGACGAACCTGCCGACCGTCCGGGCGCTGAACGAGATCGCGCTCGGGCGCGGCCAGGCGCTGGCCGAGATGGCCCTGTCCTGGATCCTGCGCGACGCACGGATCTCGTCCGTGCTGGTCGGGGCGAGCTCCGTGGCGCAGCTGGAGACCAACGTCCGCGCCGCCACGGCCCGTCCGTTCGATCCTGACGAGCTGGCTGCGATCGAGGCGGCCCTCGCCTCCGGGTAAGCGAAGACGGGACCGTCGTGGAGGACGGCCCCGTCTCGAGTTGCGTGGTGAGCGCGGTTGGCTACTGGGTGGCCGGGCGAGTCCCCAGCGTCACCTTGACCTGGCTCGTCTGGCCGTTCCGGAGGACGTCGATCGTGATGGTCTGGCCGGGCGCGTTCTGGCTCATCACGAGGTCCAGCGGGTGGGTCGCATCGAGCGCCGTGCCATTGACCGCCGTGAGGATGTCGCCGGCCTGGAGCCCGGCCTGCTCCGCAGGGCCGCCCGCGACGATCGACGGCCCGACGGCTGCCGAACCACCGGTCTGGCCCTGCGCGTTCGGGTTCTGACCGAACGGACCGAACGGGTTCGTCCCCTGGCCGCCCTGAGCGTTCGGGTCCTGGTTGGTGTTGCCTTGGGCCGAGAGCGCCGCTGCGGTCGGGATCCAGGCGCCGTTGGCGACGGGAAGGCTGGCTTCCTTCTGGATGGCCGGGGTGATCGTCTCGAACCGGATGCCCAACCACGGGCGAGCCAGCGCCTGGCCGGCCGAGGCCTGGGCGAGCAGCGGGCGGGCGATGTTGATCGGGATCGCGAAGCCGATGCCCTGGCTGGAGCTGGCGACGGCGGTGTTGATGCCGATGACCGCGCCGGTCGGGTCGAGCAGCGGTCCGCCGCTGTTGCCCGGGTTGATCGCGGTGTCGGTCTGGATGAGGTTGGTGAGGGTGCCGGTGTCGACCGGGATGGTGCGCCCGATGGCGGAGATGATCCCGCTCGTGACGGAGTCCGTGAACTCGCCCAGCGGGCTGCCGATGGCGATCGCCTGCTGGCCGACCTGGATGGTCGACGAGTCGCCGATCGGGGCGGTCGGGAGACCGGTCGCGTTGATCTTGACGATGGCGAGGTCGGTGAGGGTGTCGACGCCGTAGATCGTGGCGTCGAACGAGCGGCCGTCCTTGAGGTTGACGGTCAGCTTCGAGGGGTTGCCGGCGACCACGTGGTGGTTGGTGAGAATCAGGCCGTTGGCGTCGAAGATGACGCCCGAGCCGGTCGCCGTCCCGATGCCGGTCTGCCCGGTGGTGGGATCGGTCTCGGTGACACCCTCGGCGACGATCGTGACGACGGCCGGGCTGACCGCCTTGACGATGTCGACGACGGAGGCCTGTCCGCCGGCCGCGGTCAGCGGAGCCGCAGTCGAGGCCGGGGCCTGCGTGCCGCCCGCGGCGGTCGAGGTGAACACGGGCGGCTGGGTGGCGGCGGTATTGCCGAGGCCGGCGGCATTCATCGCGAGGTAGGTTCCGCCGGACGTCAGCACCGCCGTCGCAAGGACTGCGGTGATCACCAGGCCGACGCCCGACGAGCGGCGGGCGGCGGGGGCCTTCGTGGCAGGCGCCGCGGGCTCCGGCAGCGCGAACGCGGGCTGGCCCCAGGCGGCGGGCGCCGGCGGTGCCGGAGGCGCGAAGACCGGGGGGGCAGCCGGCGGGACAGCCGGGGGCGCGAAGATCGGGACAACCGGTTCGGTCGGGGACTCGGCCGCCAACGGCGCCCCGGGAGGCGCGGTGGGCAGGAGGTCGTCCGGCCGTTGCGGCGACGCACCCTGGGGGGCGGCGTGGGGATCGTACATGCGTGGAGGTCCTCTCGCCCGGGGCGCCCACACCTGTTGGCGCGAATGGTCACGGGCTCTGGTCTCCACGGTCGCCGAGCTTCCTGAGAGTTCGGTGATAGGTGACGCTGCCTTGCGATTCCTTATCCGTATCACAGCGTTACGAGAAAGGCCGTTGCCGGCAGGGTGCCGGCGATCTGGTTGCAGTCGGCGGTCCCCCTGAAGGTGCCGTCGGTGTTGAACGTGATCTGGTACTTCGCCTGGTCCGCGGGCGGGACGACGCCCAGGAACGCCGGTGTCTTCTCGGTGATCGAGGTCAGCTGCCAGGCCTTGCCGGTGAGGGCGTCGGCATTGCTCCCGCCGCAGGCGGCGAGGATGGCGGTCGCCCCGATGGCGAGTGATGGTCCGATGGACGGGCGCCCGAAACATCGTCCGATCAGGATGATGTCGCGGTTCGAGGAGCCCAGTCTGCCCGGTTGTGGGTCGGCGAGCCCCGCCTCGAGACCATTGCCGGTCCGGCTGGCCTACGCGGGCTCGGCCGGATCCCTGCCCAGCACGATCCGCACGTGGTGCGTCGCCCCGTCGTCGGCGAGCGGGATGGACGCCCCGGGTCCGTCGAGGGTCTCCCCGTCGAGCCACACGGCGGCGACCCCGCCGCTCATCCCGTGCGGGTTCTCCACGGCGATCTCGTAGCGGCTCGAGTGGTAGCGGAAGTCGATCGCGTAGCCCGGCCACGCCCGCGGAATGGATGGCGAGACCAGCAGCGTGGCCCCCCGCACCCTGAAGCCGAGGATCGATCCGATCCCCGCCTGGTACATCCAGCCGGCCGACCCGGTGTACCAGGTCCAGCCGCCGCGGCCGACGTGCGAGGGCTCCGCGTACACGTCCGCGGCCATCACGTAGGGCTCGACCTTGTAGCGGTGCACGCCGGCCCGCGTGCTCGCGTGGTTGATCGGGTTCAGGAGCGAGAACAGCTCGCCTGCCTTGTCGCCCTCGCCGAGCGCCGCGAACGCCAGCACCGACCAGATGGCGCCGTGCGTGTACTGGCCGCCGTTCTCGCGGATGCCGGGCAGGTAGCCCTTGATGTACCCCGGGTCGACGTCGGACGTGTCGAACGGCGGGGCGAACAGCAGGACGAGCCCGTCGCCGGGCCGGACGAGATACTCCTCGACGGCCGTCATCGCGCGGCGCGCGCGCTCCGGATCGCCGGCGCCGGAGAGCACGCTCCATGACTGGGCGATCGAATCGATACGGCACTCCGCGTTCACGGCGGACCCGAGTGGCGTGCCGTCGTCGAAGAAGGCGCGGCGGTACCAGTCGCCGTCCCAGCCGTCCCGCTCCAGGGCCTCACCGAGGCCCACGGCGTGCGTCCGCCAGCGGGCAGCCCGTGCCCGTTCGCCGCGAGCTTCCGCGATGGGCGCG
>DATCGK010000057.1:0-2043 GCA_036508975.1 Candidatus Limnocylindrales bacterium | reverse complement strand
AGCGTCGTCTTGGCATGCCCCCGTGGGGCGAGGACCAGGGCCCGCTCGTGGCGGTTCGCGAAGCGACTCGCCTCGCGCAGGTGCGCGGGGAAGACGAGATCGCTGACGTACTCGGCGAACGCCGCGTCGTCGGTCGCCGCCCGTTCGCGCAGGAGCTTGCGGTAGGTGCTCGTCACGTCGTTCCCTCCTTCTGGTCGGCCTCGGCCTCGGCCTCGCGGTCGGCGGCCATCTGACGCAGGCGACGCGCCTCCTCGCGAGGATCGAGGTGGTCGGCTGGGTGGTCGGATAACGCAACGCTCACGGCCAGCGACGCGCCGCCGGGACCGCTGAGCTCCGTGCGGCTCGGCGCGTAGAGGCCGCGGAGCCGGGCCACGAGTTCCTGAGCCTTGAGGCCGGTGTTGAGGTAGCCGACGCCGATATTCGATCGGGCGTTGAGGGTGGAGCGCCCGAGGGCGGTGCGGACTGTCTCCTCGGCCATCGCGATCGCTTTGGCGTGCTCGGCCTCGAGATGCTCGCGAGAGGCGCGCGCAGCCCAGGCGCGTTCGATCGCGGCCTTGTGGGCACGCACCTGCCGCGCCGAGAGGACGATCGGGTTGGGCGACTCCGGTCCGGTGAGGGCGCGATGAATGGCCGTGGCGGGCAGGCCCTGCAGCATGAGCTGCTCGATCCGCTCGCGGAGCGCGGCCTGCTCGCGTTCGGGACGGCGGCCGCGCACCGGACGGGGTGCCGCGGTCGGGGTGGGGGTCGGGCTGGGCGTGGGCGTCCGGCGTGCCATGTCAGGCCACCCGCCGGGGCGTCTGCCCGCTGAACGAGCGCCAGCGCTCCAGGGCCACCTGGGCGTAGCGGGGGTCGAGTTCCATCGCGAGGCACGTGCGCTCTGCGCGCTCGGCGGCGATGAGCGTTGTGCCCGAACCCACGAACAGATCGAGGACCCGTTCGCCGGGTACGGAGCTGTTGCGAATGGCCCGCTCGACAAGCTCGACCGGCTTCATCGTCGGGTGGAGCTCGCTGCGCGCCGGGCGCGGGATCTCCCAGAGCGAGTCCTGGGTGCGGTCGCCCCGAAACAGGTGGCGCCCCCCGTCGCGCCAGCCATAGAGGATTGGCTCGTGCCGATAGTGGTAATCGCCATGGCCGAGGACGAAACGATCCTTCGCCCAGATCAGCGTCTGGTGAAGGGTCAGCCCTGCATCGGCGACCCCGAGCAGGAACTGGAGATGGAGCGGTCCCGCCGGAGCCATGACGTAGAACGAGCCACCGGGGCGAAGTGGGGCGAGGCGCAGGGCGTCGGCTACGAGCGCCCGGATCCCGTCCGCGTCGAGGGCGTCGTTGGCGATCGTGAGGGCTGCCGCGGTCTTGCCCACGTAGTCCACCCCGTAGGGCGGATCGACGAACACGAGGTCAACCGGTGCCCCCGCGGTGAGACGTGCGACGGCATCCGGGTCGGTCGCGTCACCGACGAGCAGGCGGTGCCGCCCGAGCGCCCACAGTTCGCCCGGCTGGACGTACACTTCGGCCTCCGGGGGCAGATCGGGCACGGCATCGGGGTCGCGCTCGTCGGCCCGGCCGGTGGCTCGGAGAAGCGCCGCCACGTCGTCGGGGTCGTACCCCGTGGCCGCGAGGTTGTCGGCCGCCGCCTGCTCGTCAAGGATCGCCGCCAGCAGGCCATCGTCGTACGAACCGAGATCACTGGTTCGGTTGTCCGTCAGGAGGAACGCGACGGCGGCCGCGTCGTCCATGGCCTCGACGTTCGCCGCGATCTCGGACCACCCCAACGAGCACGCAGCCCGCAGCACGTGATTCCCCGCGACGCAGAACATGGTGCTCTTTTGCACGACCACCGGCTTGAGCTGTCCGAAACGGAGAAGGCTGGCCGCGACCGCCTCCACGTTGCCGAGTCGAGGGTTCCGGGGGTGGAGCTCGATGGCGTCGATGGGCAGGGCGAGCGCCTGGAGGGCGGGCGCAATGCGAGGGCGAGCGCCCTCGCCGGCTGGCAGGTGGGTAGGGGGCGTGGTCGCGCGTCGAGCCAACCTGCGGGGGTGGTTG